>JAJZFR010000175.1 GCA_021805265.1 Acidobacteriota bacterium
GCTGTTCACCCCCACCGTCCGGATCAGCTTTTCCATGGCCGCACGGTCGTAATCCTCGCTCCCATTCCGGTGCACCGTTACGACCGTCCCATGCATCATCAGCCCGGCCTTTTCCTCGAGCGTCATCAGCTGCATGAGATTGTCGGCGCGCGCCGCCGGGGGCAGCCGCCAGTCTTCGTAGCCGTCCAGCTTGCCGTTCCGGTTCAGGTCCTTGAACGCGAGGCCGTCTACATGCAAAATCGGCACACTGCGATGCCCCAGCGATGGCTGTGATCGGGGCTGCTGGCCCGTCGCAACCACCCCGGAACAGGCCAGAGCCAGAATTCCCGCCAAAACCTCTTGTCCGCGTTTGCTCATCCTTCGCCTCCGGTCTTGCGTACCCGAACGTATCCCCGCGCGTATTCCCGCGCTCGGGGCCGCCGTCAGGGCATTTTTCCCGCACCGGAACCCTACCAGATCAAGCCACCTCGCGGCCACCCTGCCTCCAGGCGTGGGCCTGAGGGATCGTTGCCGCCAAGGGTGCTCTTATCAGACATGGAGGAATTCAGTTGAACAATAGTTCGCTCGGCATTACCCGGTTGAACAATAAACCATTGAACAATACCCCGGTGCCAACTGCTTCCATTGCCTCCGTTCCTACCCTGGGCAGCCGGGTTTGCTCAAAATCGTCCCAAAATCATCCCTTCGTTCGGCCAAACGCAAAAGAAACATGCGTCGCGGGAACCAATTTCTGCGTCTAAGCGTTATATGGGCATGTTCGCCGCTGTCTCCAGCCCCGGCTACTCCGTCTCCGCTCAGGCAGAGGCGCGTGAACTTGCTCACCAGGAAAGTCTGGCCATCTCGGAAGGACTCAAGCGTCAGGATCCCGGCCTCCTCGACCAGCTCATTGTCCGCTTCCAGCACCGGCTCATGCGCTACCTGCTTTATCTCACCGGCAGCCGCGAACAGGCCGAAGACCTCTTTCAGGAGGTCTGGATGCGCGTTCTTGTCCGCGGTGTCCAGTTCAACGCCAAGGCACGCTTCGACACATGGCTGTTCACCATTGCGCGCAACCTGGTCATTGATCTCCGCCGCAAGCGCACCATGAGCAGCCTCGACGAAATGATCGAGTCCGCCCATGACGATGAGCATTCCGCCGAGTACGAGGTCGCGGGTAACACCCCCACCCCGTTCGAGCAATACTCCGGCCTGGAAGACAGAACACGCCTTGCCGCCGCGCTCATGCGCGTCGAGCCGATCTATCGTGAGGTTCTGGTTCTGCGCTTTCACGAAGAACTTTCCCTCGAAGAGATTGCAAAAGTAACACAAGCGCCGCTTTCCACGATAAAATCCCGTCTATACCGCGGTCTGGCCCTGATGAAGCCTGCAATGGCCCGGTCATCCGACTAATTCGAGCCGCTCCGCAGCGCACGCCGTTCCGCTCTTTTTGCTCGACGCCCGCTCATCGTCTCGTGGGAGTAACCGTGAACCCTTCCGATAAGTTCAGGTCCGATGCAATCAGGCCTGCCGGAAGCAAACCGCTCGTCAAGGACGACGCGAGCACAAGCATCCCGTCTCCCCATACCTCCGCCACCGATTCGCAGTTGCTCTCCGCTCTGGCCGGTCTTGACGCTGGCCACGAACGTCAGGTCTCGACGCAGGCGCGACGCATTGTGCTTGGCTCCGCAGGTGTACTCGGCAGGCAGCGCGCCACCAGCACCCGCAGCCGCAATCTCGCCATCGCCGGGGCCATCCTCGTGCTCCTGCTCATCACCCCGCTGATATGGTCCGCCGTCGATAGCCTTGTCGGCGACCAGCACCTCACCGATACCACCAGCCAACTCAGCCTCCTCGGCCTCATCATCGGGTCCACCCTCTTCAGCGCGGTCCTCATCGCAGGGTGGTGGAGACGACGCCGGTAGTTTTCCCGCACAGCGCAACTTCTTCCTCATACATTACGTCTGAATATGTGGAAGAAATCTCTGGATTCAGCCGCTGTTTCTGCGGTATGATTCCCCCACTTGGCAACTCAACTATGCGCAACCCGCAAGCCATACCGTTTGACGAAGAAGCCCGGCTCATCCCTGTCTGGTCCATGGTTCTCGCCGGGGTTGTCTTTCTCCTCGTCGAATACTACTTCTGGTTCGTCCTGCCCGCCCATCGTCATCATCCGGGGCCACCGATCGCGCTGCGCACTTACTTCAATCTTTCCTGGGGCCTGCTTGCTGCCGTCTACTGTCTGATGGTCGGCTACATCAGCCAGGATGCGCCACGCCGCTCCATGAACCCGCGCTTCTGGATGATGGTCTGTTTTGTCCTTCCGGGCGGCATCGGCACGGTCATTTATTTCCTGCTGCGCCTGCCCCTGGTCTCGAACTGCCCCGCCTGCGGTACCCATATCCAGAACGATTTTCACTTCTGTCCACAATGCGCCTGGCAGGTTACCGCAAGCTGCGGCAGTTGCTTCCGATCTGTGCTCATCACGGACCAGTTCTGCACCCGCTGCGGACATGAGCTGTCTCAGGACCACATGCCCGCGCGCCTCCACATGGTCGCCGACTGACCCTGCTGCGGTCGCGCAGACAGGCTGGTCGTTATCTTTCAGTCAACGTTTCGAGTAACTTATTTTTCGCGTCGCCGGGTTAAATTCCCTGCAACCTCTGCCATAAAAACTATCTCTAATTTGTATGGCCGCTTCCACGTCGCTTACAACCCAGAACGCTGGGCAGAGCTCGGGCTATAACTCCTACCAAGCCGCCCCTCCGCTGCGCGCGCTCATCATTGACGACGAAGCACTGGCGCGCGAAGAACTGCGCTTTCTCCTCGATTCGACAGGAGTCGTCGATATCCTCGACGAAGCCGCCAACGGCATTGACGCCATCGAGCTTATCAGCAGCCACCAGCCCGACGTGCTCTTCCTGGATATTCAGATGCCCGGTCTGGACGGCTTCGCGCTGCTTCGCCAGCTCCTTGACCATCAGCTTGTCGAGCGTATGCCCCAGATCGTCTTTGCGACGGCATTTGACGAGTATGCGGTCCGTGCTTTTGATGTGAATGCAGTCGATTATCTGCTCAAGCCATTCGATTCCAGTCGGGTTCTTCAAGCCGTCGAACGAACGCGATCCCGCCTGGTTGAAATCGACTCCGACAGTCGCGGGGAACAACCGAATATTGCCAGGCTGCTCGAACTGCTTCATCAGAGCCAGCCAGCATCGATCCGCTCCGCATCAACCCGCTCCGCATCCAGCAAGCTGATCGTCCAGGTGCAAAGCCGCATGCTTCTCGTTGATCAGGGGGAGATATGTTTTGCGTCCATTGACGAGGGCGACATTCGCATTGTGACACCCACTCTGGAAGGTCGCTCCAGGTGCCGTACCCTCGATGACCTGCTCGATCTGCTTGATCCGAATCTCTTCTGGCGCGCCCATCGCAGCTATGTCGTCAACATTAACCGCATTCGCGAGGTCGTGCCCTGGTTCAAATCCAGCTACCAACTCCGCATGGACGACCGCAACAAGACGGAGATACCCGTCAGCCGCTCACAAACCCGCCGTCTGCGCGAGCTCTTCCGCCTCTGAAGACGCGCGGAACCGGTGCCAGCTCTTGCATCGAATCGCTCCGGAATCGCCTGCGGGAGTACACTGGTCCGAGAGACGGCATCCATGAAATTGTTTGATTATCTTATCGGCGGATTCATTGATTCCTTCGGAATCACGAAACCCGACGCAACAGAAAAAAATCGCGCCAATCTCATCGTCCTCGGCATGATTGTCGGCGTGGTTGTCTTTGTCGCCGCCATCTTTGGCGTGGTGGTCCTGGTCATCAGCAAATAATCGGCTCGCTGCTCAGTTTGAGTGTGACTCCAGTCCGGTCGAAGCCGCCTGTTCATGCGCGTGATAGCTCGATCACACCAGCGGTCAGGATTCGAGGTGTCGGAAGCCCATCTTCA
>JAJZFR010000085.1 GCA_021805265.1 Acidobacteriota bacterium
CCGGTGACGCGGGCGGTGGGATTGGTCTCGTGCATGCGGTTGAGGCAACGGACGAAGGTGCTTTTGCCACAGCCTGAAGGGCCGATCAGCGCGGTGGCGTGATTGGCGGGGATGTTGAGCTGGATGTCCTGGAGGGTATGAGTGGTTCCGTACCAGGCGTTCAGACTGCGGACTTCAATGCCGACACCCACTAGCTTGCTCCCTTCAGAATGCCGCGGCTGGTGACAAAGCGGACCAGGGAAACGGCGAGAACGATCAGGGTGATGAGGACCAGCGAACCGGCCCATGCCTGGCGGTGCTGGTCATCGTAGGGAGAGATGGCGTAGTTGTAAATCTGGAGCGGGAGGGCGGAGATTTCGCGGCTCATGGAGACGCTCCAGAACTGGTTGCCGAGCGCGGTGAAGAGCAGCGGAGCGGTTTCGCCGGCGACGCGGGCAAAGGCCAGCATGCAGCCGGTGATGACTCCGGGGGAGGCGGTTTTGAGGGTAATCGAAAGCACCGAGCGCCAGTTGGGCACACCGAGGCCGAGGGCGGCTTCACGGACCGAGTTGGGCACCATGAGGAGCATTTCTTCGGTGGTCCGGGTGACGGTGGGGATCATCATGATGCCGAGGGCGACGCCGCCTGCGAGCGCGGAGTAGTGGTGCATGGGGACGACGATGAGCGAGAACGCAGCGATGCCCATGACGATCGAGGGAACGCCGTTGAGCACGTCTGCGGTGAAGCGGACGGCGTTGGCGAGCCTGGTGCCGCGGCCAAACTCCGCCAGATAGATGCCGCCGCCGATGCCGATGGGAATGCCGAAGAAGCTGGCGACCGCGAGCACGACAGCCGAGCCGACGATGGCGTTGGCCATGCCGCCGCCGACCTCGCCCTCGGGCTTGGGAATCTGGGTAAAGAAGGCGAGGTTGAGCGAGCTTGCTCCCTTGTAGACGAGGTAACCAAAAATGGCGATCAGGGGAGCAACGACGAGGAGGGTGGCCAGAATGGCGAGGCCGGTGGCGGTGTGATCGACCAGGGTACGCCAGGCGGAGCGGGTTCTTCGAGTGTTTTGAGGATTCATCGCTCTCCTTTACTGGACCCGCGCGGGAGTTCCGCGGGTGACGGCCCAGACCAGCAGGCGGGCGCAGGCGTTGACCAGGATGGTGACCAGAAACAGCGCGAGGCCGACCTCGATGAGGGCGCTGCGGTGCATGTCGCTGGTGGCTTCACTGAATTCGTTGGCAATGACGGAAGCCATGGAGTGGCCCATCGAAAGGAGGGAGCGGTGAATCTCGGGCGAGTTGCCGATGACCATGGCGACGGCCATGGTTTCGCCGAGTGCGCGTCCGAGGCCGAGAATGACGGAGCCGACGATGCCGATGCGTGCGTTGCGCAGGACGGCCATGCGAATCATCTCCCAGCGCGTGGCCCCAAGGGCGAGGGCGGCTTCGCGCTGGCTGTTGGGAACAGCGCTCATGACCTCGCGGGTGAGCGAGGCGATGATGGGCAGGATCATGATGGAGAGAATGACGCCCGCAGCCAAGAGTCCCAGCCCCAGGTTGACGCCGCCAAAGAGGCCATTGTCCCCGAAGAGTCCCGTCCAGCCAAGGGTTTTCACCAGGATTGGCTGATTGAAGATGGCAATCAGGATGGGATTCACCTGTTCGCGGAGCAGCGGAACCAGCACGAAGATGGCCCACAGCCCATAGACCACGCTGGGAATGGCGGCAAGCAGCTCGGTGAGGAAGGAGAGCGGGCCGCGCAAAATGCGCGGGCACATTTCAGTGAGGAAAACGGCAACGCCAATAGCCAGCGGTACGGCGATCACCAGCGCGACGAGCGAGGAAACCAGCGTTCCGTAGAGGAACGGGAGGGCGTAAAAGATGCCGTTGACCGGGTCCCAGAAGAGCGGCAGATGGGTCGCCGGATCGACGTTGAACTTGAGGAAAAAGGAGATGCCGAAGGCATGCCAGCTTGGGCGGGACTGGAGGACGAGTTCGACGGCAATCAATCCGACGATGGCAAAGATGCTGAGCGCGCAAAGCAGCATGAGTCCGCCAAAGACGCGGTCGGCGAAGGCGTAACTGCCGCAGGACAAGAGATAGCTGCGGACCGCTGAGACTGGCGGAATCTCCGAACCGGGAGTCTCGGCGAACGGCTGCCCGGTTGCCTGAACTGCCGACGGAGCCAGAGATTTCTCTAGTGGCGTGTCGGCAAGCGGATTGGGAGCACGGAGCTGGGACATAACCGTCGGTACTCCATTCAGGCTAAAGCGCGATTGTGAACAGAATGTTAAAACCACGCAAAATCAGGTGCATAGGTGCGGCGGGAGATAAAACTTTCGAGGATCGGAGTGGCAGAAAAACGCGTTCGGATAGGGTTTACAGGCCCTAGACCAGGCCCAGGCCGCCATCCACTGCGAGGACCTGGCCGGTGATGAACTTCGGGCCGGTGAGAAAGAACCGCACGGCCTGGGCAACGTCGCTGGCACTGCCATTGCGGCCCATCGGCGTCTTCGCGGCGAAGCGTCGCGCGCTCTCTGCCTCATCGGCTCCCGTGGCCGCTCCGGAACCCTCCATCACAATCGCGCCCGGCGCCACGCAGTTCACGCTCACCTGTGGAGCGAAGGCTTTGGCCATGGTTTTCGTCAGCATTTCGAGGGCAGCCTTCGAGGCGCAGTAGTGGGCGTGGCTGGCCCAGGGATGGCTGCCCCCCAAGGATCCGATGTTGACGATGCGACCACTCCGCGCGCGCAGGTGGGGCAGCGCTGCACGCGCCACCAGAAACGGGCCGCGCGCGTTGGTCTGGTGCATCCGGTCCCACTGGTCGAGCGTAATGTTTTCGAGCGCGATCTGCTCAAAAATGGCGGCATTGTTGACCAGAAAATCGAGGCCGCCAAACCGCGCGACGACCGCTGCAACCGTCTCCTCGACGCTCCGCTCGCTGCGCACATCCATTGAGAAAGCAGCCGCATTGACGCCCAGGCGCTGGCAATCGCGAACCGTAATCTCCGCATCCTGGATCGATTCCCGACAGGTAATTGCAACCGATGCGCCGGAGCGGGCCAGCGTGAGCGCAATCTCGCGCCCCATGCGTTTTGCGCCGCCGGTCACGAGGGCAACCTGGCCGCCCGGATTGCCGCTGCTTGTGGAGCTGCCGCTGGTCATGGGGCCTTCGCTGGTCATAGGGCCTCGCTGGTGATGGTTACCCGGTTAACTGGATTTTCCAATCTGCCTGGCCCGCGTCGCGCGATTTTGCTACTGGTTATCCGGCTTGGCCTGGTTGTTCTGGTCGCCTGGGGCGCTCTTGTCGTCCTTCGGAGCAGCGTCCTGCGGCTTGCTGCCTGCGTCCGGAGCCTGTTTCGGCGCTGCGCCCGCGCCCTGGTTACCCTGGTTGTAGATCGAGTACTGCGACGCCGGACGACTCAGCTTGATGTCGATCGCCATGGCGGCCTTGTCAATCTTGTAGTCCTGGCCATAGGTCTGGTAGCCCGGCGCGATAATCTGCAGGCGAATTGTCGATCCGGTCTCGATCACGTCAATCAGCGCCTTGCCATCCTCGTTGGTCTTCAGCTCCATGTTCCCGCTGTCCTTGCCATGCACCAGCGGATGAAAGATGACCGAAGCATTGGTTACAGGCTTGCCGTTGGTGGCGCGGAGCACGGTAACCTCGACGTGGCTGACCGGCGGAGGAGCCTTGTACTTGCGGCCGCGAGGGGCATCCTGCAGGCCAAAGGCCATGGCGGTAAGCGCCGTCAACGCGATGAGAAGCCCCAGAGCAAAACTACGAGAGGAAGTTTGAACCTTGCCAAGCATGATGCCATTCTAATCTTCCTGCCCGGCAGATTCCAACCCGGCTCGTCGGGCGACTGGATACTGCCGATTCGATTGGTTGCAAGAGGGATGGGTTGACGGGCGCAGCCCGCAAGC
>JAJZFR010000120.1 GCA_021805265.1 Acidobacteriota bacterium
ACCACCCCCGCCACCAGGCATTTCCCGGCTCTCATGGTTTCCGCTCCGGGCTGGTCTCCGCAGCCGCTCGGTCGCCTTCCGAATACAAAGCAATCTCCGCCGGAAACGGCTCGCCATCGGCCCACACAGCGCCATCGCAAAACGTCTCCCGCTTCCAGATCGGAACCGTCTTCTTCAGTGTATCGATCACCCACCGACACGCATCAAACGCCGCTCCCCGGTGCGCCGAAGACACCACGATCAACACCGAACTCTCACCAATCTCCAGCCTTCCCAGTCGATGCACAATCACCACCGACCGCACAGCAAATCGCTCCACCGCCTGCTCGGCAAGAGTCTTCAACTGCCGCTCGGCCATCTCTTCATAAGCCTCGTAATCGAGATAGAGCGTCTCCCGGCCGCGCGTCTCATTCCGCACCACCCCGTCAAAGACCACCACCGCGCCATCGGCCCCATCCTTCGCCTCAGCCACCAGCCTCTCGCGCGGAATCTCCGCTCGGGTCAGATACGTCTTTGTCGTGGATTTCTCTGCCCCGGACCCGCCAGAAACCGGCGGCAGCAATCCAACAACATCTCCCTCGTGCAGCACACAATCCCCCTGCGCATACTCCGCGTTCACGCTCACCGCAATCTGAGCCAGCAATCGCGCATCAAGGCCCTCTGGCTCAAGCTGTGCACGCAGCGCGACCACCATATCCGCCACCGTCGCACACTCCGGCAACTCCATCGTCAATTTGCCCAACGCGCTTTTGAGAATCCCGAACGGAAGCAGTTGTATTTGCATGATCCTGAAAAGAATACCTTGTCCATGGAAGAAACGTCTGTTCCTTCGCAACAAGCGCTCAGAGTGCCGCGCTCAGGCAATCCATAGATTTTGCATCCGGTCGCCTTCCGTGTATGCTAACGCCTAATTCGTAACCCATAGCGCGATACCGGGCAACCATGAGCGATCCCAATCCAAACCGCATTGTCGGAACCTCGCCGCTTCGCAAAGAGGGCGCGGACAAAGTGCGTGGACGCGCTCGATATATCGACGACCTGAAACCCGACGGCGCGTGGTTTGGAGCCACTCTGCGCAGTACCATTCCACGCGGCCGGATTGAATCCATCCACTTCGCAACCCACATCGACTGGAGCGAATTCGTCATCGTCTCCGCCCGCGACATTCCTGGCAAAAATCAGATCCAGATGATCATTGCCGACCAGCCCTGTCTCGCAGACACGGTCGTCAACCATTGCCAGGAGCCGATCCTGCTGCTCGCTCATCCCGACAAACACGCGCTCCACGAAGCTCTCACCGCAATCACGATCGACTACCAGCCCATCCCCGCAGTGCTCGAAATCGAAGAGAGTGAAACGGCCCAAGAAATCGTCTGGGGCGAGGACAACATCTTCAAGCAATTCCACCTCGAAAAAGGAGATGTGGACGCCGTCTGGTCGCGCGCTGCCCACATCGTCACCGGAGAATACAAAACCGGTGCGCAGGAGCATCTCTACATTGAAAATAACGGCATGATCGCGAGCTTCGACGCTCTTACCGGACTCACCGTCTGGGGTTCGCTCCAGTGTCCTTTTTATGTGCACCGATCCCTCGCCATGGTCTTCGATCTTCCCACCGAAAAAGTTCGCGTCATCCAGACCGAAACCGGCGGCGCATTCGGCGGCAAGGAAGACTATCCATCCATCCTCGCCGCCCACGCCGGACTGCTCTCGCGGAAGACTGGCCGACCCATCCGCATGGTCTACGACCGCGCCGAGGACCTCGCCGCTACCACCAAACGCCACCCCTCCCGCATCCGCCACAAAACCGCCGTCAATGCCAACGGAAAGCTGCTCGCCATGGAGATTGAAATCGCCACCGATGGCGGAGCTTACTCCACGCTTTCCTCAACTGTTTTATCGCGCGCAACCCTCCACGCCACTGGACCCTACGTCTGTCCCAACGTCCGCATCAACTCCCGAGCCTATGCGACCAACAAGGTTCCCTCAGGCGCATTCCGCGGCTTCGGCGCGCCCCAATCCATCTTCGCCATCGAGCGCCACATGGACCAGATCGCAAAGACTGTCGGCCTCAGCGCGGAAGAGATTCGCCGCAGAAATTTCCTCCATGATGGCGACGCAACCGCAACCCAGCAGATCATGGTCGAGCCAGTCATCCTCGATAGACTGCTCGATCGCGCGCTCCACGAAAGCAACTACCACCAGAAGCGCAAACTCTTCGCCGCAGAGAATCCGGGCAGCCGCATCCAGCGCGGCTTGGGCATAGCTTCCTTCTTTCACGGCTCCGGATTCACCGGCTCCGGCGAGCGCTATCTCAACTCGCTCGCCGGCATCGATGTCACTCCCGAGGGCAAAGTACGCGTGCTCGTTTCGAGTACCGAGTTTGGCCAGGGAACCAACACCATTCTTCCTCAAATCGCCGCCGAAGCCCTCGGCATCGGCTACGACGATGTCCTCATGGCGCCGCCCGACACAAGCATCGTACCCAACAGCGGTCCTACTGTCGCCTCGCGAACCTCCATGGTCGTCGGCAAGCTCATCGAGCGCGCCAGCCGACAACTCATCGCGCGGTTCGTCGCCGAGACTTCCCTGCCCCCGCTCTATTCAACCAAGGAATTTTTCGCCGCCTGCGAACAATATCGCGCCCGGCACAATCAGGTCGTCTCGCTCTGCCATTATGAAGCCCCGCCTAACATCTACTGGGACGATCAGAAATACATGGGCGAAGCCTACCCTGCCTTTGCCTGGGCGGTCTACATCGCCGAGGTCGCCGTGGATACCGTCACTTACTCCGCCGAAGTCACCAACTTCGTCGCCGTCCAGGAGGTTGGTCGCGTACTTCACCCCACCCTCGCTGGCGGCCAGATCGAGGGCGGCGTCGCCCAAGCCATTGGCTACGCGCTCTACGAGAAGGTCCTCTACCGCAACGGCGACATGATCAACAATCAGATGACCAACTACATCATGCCCACTGCGCAGGACATTCCTCCCATTCAGGTTTTTTTTGAACAGATTCCCTTTCAGCACGGCGCATTCGGTGCCAAAGGTATCGGCGAGTTGCCCCACGACGGCCCCGCTCCCGCCATTCTCAACGCCATCCAGGATGCAACCGGCAACAGTTTTTGCTCCATCCCACTCCTGCCGGAAGAGATTTTCCTCGGCCTCTTTTCCCACGCCAACAGCAGGGAAACCATCAGCATATGATCTCTCCTTTTCAGACCATCCCAATGCGCGTCAACGGCCAGCAGCGCGAAGTCACCGCGCCTCCCATGAAGCGGTTGCTCGACGTTCTCCGCGAAGATTTCGGATTGACCGGCACCAAGGAAGGCTGCGGCGAGGGCGAGTGCGGCTCCTGCAGCGTCAGCATGAATGGCCAGCTCGTCAATAGCTGTCTCGTACCTCTTCTTCAGGCCGACGGCGCAGAAATTGAGACCGTCGAGGGCCTGGCTGCGGACAACATTCTTCATCCTCTGCAACAGGCTTTTTTAGAGTGCGGCGGGGCGCAATGTGGCATCTGTACTCCGGGCATGCTCATGGCCGCCAGACATCTCCTCGCGCACAACCCGAACCCCACCCTCGAAGAAATCCGCGAAGCCCTCGCTGGCAATCTCTGCCGCTGCACTGGCTTCATCCGCATCTTCGAGTCCGTCCTCGTCGCCGCCACGCTCAGGGAGCCATCCGACCATGCGCGGTAATCCGCTCCACCACCAGATGATCGCGCCGGCAACCCTCGACCAAGCCCTTGCCCTGCTCGCCGCATCTCCCGGCGAGTGGACGCCGTTCGCGGGCGGAACGGAGCTGATGGTCGCTTACTCCGCAGGGCGACTGAAAGCCGAAAAGCTCCTCAGCCTCGGTGCACTTCCCGAACTCGC
>JAJZFR010000138.1 GCA_021805265.1 Acidobacteriota bacterium
GCCACCCCATCACTGCGGCAATCCCTCCCGGAGACGAACGCTACTTCCGCCTCGCCATGGATGTAGCCCAGAACTACAAGCCGCTCGACGCCCTGGAAGAGCAGGCTCTGCTGGCTGGCGCAGAGGGTGCAGAGCCAATCTTCCACCTCGGCAACGATGTTTGAGACTCAGAAATTCCAGGCGCAAAGCCCGCCCACCGCAGCAGGCCATCGACGCTACTTGCGTACCGGATCAGCAAAGAGAAATGGATTGAATAGCTGGACGCCAAAATCCTCGAAGTCTTTCGTGTTGCGTGTAACTACCGTCAACCGGTGAACCCGCGCCGTCGCCGCGATCATGCCGTCAAGGAACAGGTGATCGGAACGATTCGCAATCAGCTTCGCCCATTCTCGAAAAATTGTCCCATCCATCGGGATCACTTCATAATGCGTCAGAACGCGTTCCAGCCATGATTCCAGTTCGCGCGCTCTTTCCTCATCCTGCTTGCGCGTGATTTCGATGCCTGCCTGAATTTCGCCAATGGCTGCTGCCGGAATCCCTATTGTTCCTTTGCGTACGGTTTTGAACCATGCAGCTACCGCGCCGTGCGGCCGTGCGCGGCGAAGCTCCGAGATCACATTGGTATCCAGAAGGTACATGCTCGCGTCAGTCTTCGAGATCGACTGGGCGCAGCCCGAAGCTCCGGCGCGGTGGAATGTACAGGTCGTGAGGACCGTTGGGATCAGTCAGCGGATCAACATCGGCCTGTCTCCTTGCCGTTTGCAGCCGCTTCCACTCGCCAATCGGCACCAGCACCGCAGTTTCAATACCGCGACGCGACACCACCTGCGGACCCCGTTCGACGGTCGCATCGAGCAGCTCACTGAAGCGGGCTTTCGCATCGGCTACAGGCCAGGTCATCTCAAACCTCCAGGATAGTCATCTATCTGGTCATATCGTAGCATAGTTTTCATAAAAAATTCCTGTAGGCTGAACGCACCGAGTAAAAATCAAAGCCGCAGACAAGCTGACATACCGGTTTTGATGACTCCGTTCCCACCCCGTCCCTACCACCCGCGCGTCTGCAACTGATCCCGCTCCTCGATCGCCGCCGCTGCCAGGCCCTTCATCGTTCCCGTCACTTGTTCGCTTGCCTCGGCCAGCACCTTCGCGTCGTTGAAGTGCGTCGTCGCCAGAACGATCGCCTTGGCCCGTGAAACCGCCTCTGCGCGTTCCGTCGGGTCGTGCTCCACATCGAGCGGCGTCGCACGCTCTTTCATGAAGATGCCCGAGCCGACAAACACCGTCTCCGCGCCAAGCTGCATCATCAGCGCCGCGTCCGCAGGCGTCGCAATTCCCCCCGCCGAAAAATTCGGCACCGGCAGCTTGCCCGTCTTCGCCACCAGTCGCACCAGTTCATACGGCGCGCCGTGCTCCTTGGCAAGGTGATACAGCTCCTCTTCGCGAGCCACCGTGAGATGCCGCAGCTCGCGCGTGATCTGCCGCATGTGCTGCACCGCGTGCACCACGTCGCCCGTCCCTGCTTCGCCCTTCGTCCGGATCATCGCCGCGCCTTCGGCAATCCGCCGCAGCGCCTCGCCCAGATTCCGCGCTCCGCACACAAACGGCGTCGTGAACGCGTGTTTATCGATGTGGTGCGCCTCGTCGGCCGGCGTCAACACCTCGCTCTCGTCGATGAAGTCAACACCCAGCGCCTCTAAAATCTGCGCCTCGGCAAAGTGGCCAATCCGCGCCTTGGCCATCACCGGAACCGTCACCGCGCTCATGATCTCCTTGATCAGCTTCGGGCTGGCCATCCGAGCCACGCCGCCCTCGGCGCGGATCATCGCCGGCACGCGCTCCAGCGCCATTACTGCAACCGCACCCGCTTCTTCCGCAATGCGCGCCTGCTCCACGTTCATCACGTCCATGATCACGCCGCCCTTGAGCATCTCCGCCAGCCCAACCTTCAGCCGCAGGCTCGTTCCGCCCAGGCTCCCATTCAGGTTCCCATTCAGGTTTCCATTCATCTCTGTCATTTCCTGATCCTCATTCCGTACACGAAACCGCTGCCCGCAGCCGCTCGTTGTGCCGATTTTTCTAACTCTTTCTACCCTCCAGTGTAACAGCGTTCCATCTTCCCGCATCCCCCCGCTTTCATCCTGCCGAAATCTCCCCCAAACCTCTCGCAACAAACGCTTTCTTCCCCCGCGAACCCGTCCGTACCCAACCTCCCTGATGAATTTTTATGCACTCCGTTTCCCCCGGCACCAAACCACCCGCCCATTGGTTGTACGATGACTGAGGAACAGTGAGGTGAAATGGACGAAGGACGTTGGGTACTGCTGATTGCCAGTGAAGTAGGCGGAACGGATTCAGTCTCCGACCGCGCAATGGAAAGGCTGGTCGATGCAATCAGCAAAGAGGGGTATGAGGTGGTCCGCACCTCCACGCCGGAGGATGGTTTGTCTCTCGTCAAATCCGACCCTTCCCACTCCGCCATTCTCCTTGACTGGGATCTCGCCGGCGAGCATCAATTCGACGAACGCGCCGCTCTGCGCATCATCCGCGCCGTCCGTCATCGCAACAAGAAAGTCCCCATCTTCCTCATCGCCGACCGTACGCTCGTCAGCGAACTGCCCCTCGAAGTCGTCAGGCAGGTCCACGAATACATCCATCTCTTCGGCGACACGCCCGCCTTCATCGCCAACCGCGTCGATTTCGCCGTCGAGCGCTACAACGAGCAGCTCCTGCCGCCCTACTTCCGCGAGCTGAAGAAATACAACGACCAGGGAGCCTACAGTTGGGACGCCCCAGGACACATGGGCGGCGTCGCCTTTCTCAAGCATCCCGTCGGCATGGAGTTCCACAAGTTCTTCGGCGAAAACATCATGCGCTCCGACCTCGGCATCTCCACTTCGCCGCTCGGCTCCTGGCTCGATCACATCGGACCGCCCGGCGAATCCGAACGCAACGCCGCGCGCATCTTCGGTGCCGACTGGACCTTTTACGTCCTCGGCGGATCCTCCACCTCCAACCAGATCGTCGGTCACGGCGTCATCGGCCAGGACGACATCGTCATCGCCGACGCCAACTGCCACAAATCCATCTGCCACTCCCTCACCGTCACCGGCGCGCGCCCCGTCTACGTCACCCCCACGCGCAACGGCTACGGCATGATCGGCCTTGTCCCGCTCAAGCGCTTCAGCCCCGAGGCCATTCGCGAGCTGATCGACAAAAGCCCATTCTCCGCCGGTGCCGCCAGCCGGGAGCCAACCTACGCCGTCGTCACCAACTCCACCTACGACGGCCTCTGCTACGACGTCAACAAGGTCGTCACCGAGCTGGCCCAGAGCGTCCCCCGCATCCACTTCGACGAGGCCTGGTACGCCTACGCCAAATTCCACCCCATCTATCGCGGGCGCTTCGCCATGGATGTCGCCGACGAGATGCCCAATCGTCCGCTCCTCTTCGCCGTCCAGTCCACTCACAAGATGCTGGCTGCGTTTTCCATGGCCTCCATGGTCCATCTCAAGCTCAGCCCCCGCGCGCCCATCGAGTTTGACCAGTTCAACGAAGCCTTCATGATGCACGGCACCACCTCGCCCTTCTATCCCCTCATCGCCTCGCTCGACGTTGCCGCCGCCATGATGGACGAGCCAGCCGGGCAGACCCTCATGGAAGAGACCATCTTCGACGCCATCAGCTTTCGCAAGGCCATGTCGTCCATCAAACATCGCCTCAGAAAGCTCGATGACGGCGACGGATGGTTCTTCGATCTCTTCCAGCCCGACCGCGTTCTCGACCCCCTCGACGGCCAGATTTACGACTTTGAAGACGCGCCAGACAAGGTCCTCGCCACCCACTCGGGCTGCTGGACCCTCAAGCCCGGCGAGGACTGGCACGGCTTCCTCGACGACGATGTCGCCGACGACTACTGCATGCTCGACCCCACCAAGGTCACCATCCTCATGCCCGGCGTCAACGCTCAGGGCAAGGTCGCCGAGTGGGGCATTCCCGCTGCCATCCTCACCGAGTTTCTCGACGCTCGCCGCGTGGAAATCGCCCGCACCGGCGACTATACCGTCCTCGTCCTCTTCTCCGTCGGCACCAGCAAAGGCAAGTGGGGCAGCCTGCTCGAAAACCTCTTCGAGTTCAAGCGCCTCTACGATAACGAGGCCACGCTCAGCGAAGCGCTACCCGACCTCGTCGTCAAATACCCGCTCCGCTACCGCAACGTCACCCTCAAGGATCTGAGCGACGAAATGCACGCCGCCATGATCGAGCTGCGTCTCACCGCGCTCGAAGGCGAAGCCTGCGAGGTCGAAGAGGTCCAGGTCCTCACCCCTGCTCAGACCTACCAGAAGCTCCTCCGCAGCGGCACCGAAAAGGTCAAGTTCACTGAAATGGCCAATCGCATCGCCGGCGTCATGCTCGTACCCTATCCGCCCGGAATCCCCGTCTGCATGCCCGGCGAGCGCCTCGGCGACTCCGACAGCCCCGTCATCCGCCTCATCCTCGCTCTCGAAGAGTTTGGCAAGCGCTTCCCCGGCTTCGAGCGCGAAGTCCACGGCATCGAGGTGGACGCCACCGGCGATTACTGGATGCGCGCCGTCATCGAGTCCAACGGCAAGCGCGGCAACGGCAAAAACCGCGCCCCAAACTCCGCTCCACCCATCAAGCGCAAACGCCGCGCCGCCCCCAAACCTACCACCAAAGCAGTTCCACAGTAGGTATACCCGGCGGGAGTGGATCTTCGCGCAGCTTTTCCTCAAGAAAAGCTGCACATCGTAATCTTGGCTCGGGCACAGTAACTATGGAACTGCTCTCGTTGCTGGAGACGGTAATCAGGGCATGAGTGCCTGGACCCAAACGCTCGCGTGATCGACGAGGATGTCGGGCGGGGCGGTTGCGAGAGATTCCGGGGAGAGTCCGAAGGCGCAGCCGAGGGACCATGCACAGGCATTGCGGGCGGTGGTGACATCGACATCGGAGTCGCCGATCATGAGGGTGGTTTCTGGCGTGGCCTGGGCTTTGGCGATGAGGTGCAGCAGCCCTTGCGGGTCGGGTTTTTTGGTGTCGAAGCTGTCGCCGCCGTAGATTGCGAAAAAATACTTTGCAAGGCCGAGGCCGTCGCAGATGGCGCGGGCCGGGCCGACGGGTTTGTTGGTGAGGACGGCCATGGCGCGGGGCGAGCCGTCGGGCATGTGGCGCAAGGCTTCGAGAGAGTCGAGAACGCCGGGGTAGACGCGAGTGTAGTCGAGCTTGTGGGCGCGGTACCAGGTGAGGAAGTAGTCGAATGCCTGCTGGAAGAAGCCTTCGCCGGAGGGGTCAGTCTTGGAGGGGTCGATCTCGGGGGGCAGCTCGCCGGGGACGGCGAGCGCGCGGCGGATGAGCATGCCCGCGCCGTCGCCGATGAAGCTGGCGATGAGGGCATCGGGGAGCGGGCGGAGGCCGAAGTTGACGAGGGTTGCATTGACCGAGTTGCAGAGGTCTTTGCTCGAGTCAATGAGGGTTCCGTCGAGGTCGAAGACGAGCAGTTGCAGGGAGTGAGCAGGGATGGGGCGAAGAACACGCAGCATGTCGATAGTGTATCGGGGAGGGCTGGGCGACAGGCTGCGTGTTTGCGGGGGAATCGCGGAATCAGTCGATGCGGACGTCACCGGAGCCGGTACGGACCTCGACCATGGGGCCGCCGCCGCGGATGCGCGCGCTGAAGCTGTGATGGGTGGAGCGAACCTGGTCCATGGTGGCGTTTTGGGCTGCACCTTCAAATTTCACATTGCCGGAGCCGGTGCTGGCATCGAGATTGAAGGGGGACGATCCGGCGGTGAAATTGACATTGCCGGAGCCGGTGGTGATGTGCCAGCGGGAGGTGGGTTTGCCGGTGAGCTGGATGTCTCCGGAGCCGGTGTCCGCTTCGAGTCCGCCGGTCAGGTTGCGCAGTTTGATGTTTCCCGAGCCGGTGTGGGCGCGGACGTCGCCGGGCGTGGAGGCTTCGGCGACGATGTCTCCGGAGCCTGTGCCGACGGAGAATCCTCCGGTGAGCGCGGAGGCATGGATGTTTCCGGAGCCGGTGTTGAGGTGGGCCTCGGTGCCGACGCCGTCATCGACGATGTCTCCGGAGCCGGAGGAGGCTTCGAGAGTAACGCCGGCGGGCGCGGTGATCTCGTAGTCGATGGAGATGTTGTGCAGGTTGTCAAGATGGGCGCCGATGCGGACGATGTCGCCGGTCTGTTCGATGGGCGGATTGGCGGCAATCTCACGGACCTTGGCGTCGGCGTTCCCGGAGCCGGCGCAGAGGCCGAAGCAGTGGGAGGACTTGACGACGCCGACGATGTGAATCTGATTGCCGGAGCCGACGGAGAGATGGATATTTCCCGCGCCGGTCGAGACGTGGAGCAGGCCGTGGGGAGTGATGGAGATCGTTTTGTCGAAGCGGGCTTCGGCGGCGTGGGCGGGCAGGGAAGCGAGCGCTGCAATCGAGACCAGCGAGACCATCGAGACCATCGAGACCATCGAGAGAGTGATTGTACGGTGGAACATTTCTTCGTTTCCTTTCGCTGTATGGGGCTTGCAAGGGAAGAGTGGTTCTGAAGACTGTATTTATTGCAGGACGACAGTATCGCCCTGCTTGAGGCCGCCGAGGACTTCCGTGATGGAGCCGTTCGAGATGCCGACCTGGATGGGAATCTTGCGCATGCCTTCTTTCTGTTTCGAGTCGGGAATATCGACGGAGGCCTGTTTGTTGCTGTCGTAAATGACGGCGTTTTCCGGGACGGTGAGGACGTTTTTGTGTTCGTCGAGGAGTATCTCGGCATTGGCGGTCATCTGGGATTTCAGCTCGCCGTTGGGGTTGTTGATGGAGACGCGGACCTCGAAGGTGGTGACGTTATCCTTTTCGACGCCCATGGGAGAGATTTTGGTGACCTTGCCCTGGAAGTAGCGGTCGTGGAAGCTCTCGACCTTGATGCGGGCGGGCTGGCCGAGGTAGACGTGGGCAATGTCAGCCTCATCGACCTTGCCTTTGACGTAGACCTCGTGGGTGTCGCCGAGGGTCATGACCAGCGTGGCGGTGGAGCCGAGGACGAGGATGGAGCTGACGGCGTCACCGATTTCGACATCGCGGGAGAGGACGACGCCATCCATGGGCGCGGTAATGGTGGTGTAGCTGAGCTGTTCGAGGAGCTGGTCGAGCGTGGCCTGGTTTTGCGCGACCTGGGCGCGGGCCTGTTTGAGCCGGGCCTCATCGACGCCGATCTGTGCGTGAGCACCGTCGCGCTTGTTGAGCGCGGCCTGGTAGTCGCGGTTGGCGTTGTCGAGGGATTGCTGCGGGACCAGCCCCTGCTGGACCATCTCGCGGTTGCGGTCGAGGGTGGCCTTGTACATGGGTAGATCGGGCGCGGAGGCGTTGACGCGATCCTGGGAGAGATCGGCCTCGAAGATGCCGATGTTGGCCTGAGCGGCGCTCAACTGGGCGCGCTGGGCAGCGACCTGAGCGGAGATTTCCTGCTGGTCAAGCTGGGCGAGCGCCTGGCCTTTGTGGACGGGATTGTTGATGTCCACGTAGAGTTTTTCGACGATGCCGGAGGCTTTGGACTTGACCTCGACCTGTGTGATGGGGGTGATCTTTCCGGTGGCTACGACGGAGCGGGCAACGTCGGCGCGCTGGACTTTGGCGAGCTTGTTGGCATCGATCTTTGTGCCTGAAGCGAGATTGGCGAGCGCGATGCCCGCACCGACGACGACCACTGCGATGAGAATGCCTATCCAGAGCCAGAACCGAGCTTTTTTTCTTGCTGCCGCCACTGCGGACCTCCTGAAGTCAAGGGGAAGAGATGAGAAAACCGGTGGGGCAAAACTCCGCCCTCCCAAGTGTCATACGCATGGGGGGATGGATTCGTTCCATGCCGGGCCAATGTTAGACTCAGGGCGAGATGGAAGGTCTTCCACTGTTGCAGATTGTCGCAGTGGCCGGGTTGATCCTGGCCAATGGATTTTTTGTTGCGGCGGAGTTTGCGCTGGTGTCTCTGCGCCGGACGCGGATCGAGCAGATGGTAGCGGCGGGGGTGACGGGCGCGGGCGCAGTGCGTCGGCTGGCGATGGACCTGGAAGGATTTCTGCCCGCAGTGCAGCTTGGGGTGACGCTTTGCAGCCTGGCGCTGGGGTGGATTGGGGAACCTGTGGCGGCGGGGATGCTGGAATCGCTGCTGGGCGGGATACCCCATGCGAGCGCGATTTCTCACGTGGTTTCAGTGGTGGCGGGATTTGCGCTGATTACGTATCTTCACGTGCTGCTGGGGGAGCTGGCTCCGAAGTCGCTCGCGCTGCGACGCGTGGAAGAGATGGCGCTTGCGGTTGCGGGGCCGATGCTGTTGTTCATGGCGTTGACGCGGCCGGCGCTGCGGTTTCTGCAGAAGTCTGCGCGGGGAGTGCTGGCGGTGTTTGGCGTGCCAGTGACGCACGAAGCGTCGGTGCATTCGCCGGAAGAGCTGAAGATGATAGCCACGACTGCGCGCAGGATGGGTTTGCTGCCGGCGTTCCAGGAGCGTGTGATTCATGGGGCGCTCGAGCTGGACGAGGTGACGGTGCGGGAGATCATGACGCCGCGGCAGCAGATCATCTCCCTGCCGAGCGATGCGGGGATGGAAGCGGCGAGCGCGAGCGTGATCGACCACCAGCATTCGCGGGTTCCGGTGTATGACGCGGCGCGTGGGCCGGAGCACATTATCGGCGTGGTGTATGCCAAGGATCTGGCGCGGCTGATGCACTTCCGCCGGACGGCGGGAACGCGATCCGCGACGGCACCGATCGTCGAGATGGAGGTGAGCCAACTGATGCGGGATGTGTTGATGGTGCCGGAGACGAAGACGGTGCTGGACTTGATCGAAGACTTTCAGAAGCGCCGGAGACAGATGGCGATTGTGGTGGATGAGCACGGCTCGACGGTGGGATTGGTGACGGCCGAGGACGCAATCGAGCAGCTTACAGGGGAGCTGGAGGATGAGTTCGACGACGCAGCGCGGCCGGTATTGACGACGGCAACGGGTGCTCTGCTGCTGGAGGGAAGCGTGAACCTGCGCGATCTGGAAACGCAGATGCAATGGAACCTGCCGCGGGATGGCGGGGTAGAGACGGTGGCGGGATTTGTGCTGATGCGGTTGGGAAAGATTCCGCGCGGAGGGGAAAGCATTGTGTTTGAAGGGCGAAGGATGACAGTGACGGAGATGGATGGACGACGGATTCGTCAGGTGCGGGTGGAAAAGGCCGAGCAGTGATGGGGTTGGCAAGCATTGCGCTGGGAGGAAATCTGCATTCCGCCTTCGGCCAGCCGGAGGAGACGGTGCGGGCGGCGATGCGACGGGTTGCGGAGTTTGGCACCGATGCGAAGATGTCCAGCTTGTATCGGACACGGCCGGTTGGCTATGCGGAGCAGCCGTGGTTTGTGAATGCGGTGATGCAAATGGAGACCCGCTTGAGCGCGGGGGAGTTGATGCGGGAACTGCTACGGGTGGAGGCGGAGTTTGGCCGCGACCGCAGCGCGGGCGTAGGGAACGGGCCGCGGACGCTGGACCTGGATTTGCTGCTGTATGGCGGGGAAGTGGTGGATACGGCGGAGCTGACACTGCCGCATCCTCGGATGGTGGAGCGGGCGTTTGTGCTTGTGCCGCTGGCGGAGATTGCGCCGGGAGTGATTCATCCGGTCACGGGAACATCGATAGGCGCATTGCTGGCGCGGTTGAGCGAGGGTGAGCGGGCGGAGTGTGCAATGGTTCTCGATGCGTGAGAAAGCAGTTTGAAAAATAAATAGAAAAAACAGCGGACTCGATGTACATTCTTTTCATAGCAATCCCCAATCTGCTTCATCTTTCTGT
Organism: Acidobacteriota bacterium; assembly: GCA_021805265.1. GTDB lineage: Bacteria > Acidobacteriota > Terriglobia > Terriglobales > Acidobacteriaceae > Acidicapsa. The sequence continues at coordinate 9,855 of JAJZFR010000138.1, forward strand.
AACAGTCGTGCAGCAGTCTCAAGACTGTGTAGTATCCCGACAATTTTGCCGAGACGAAGGTTGGCCAGTCGAGCAACCCAGGGGACGCGTGTTTTTGCACGCGTAGTACGAGCTGTTTTTCCTACAAACGATTTTGGAGGCAGGCATGAAGAAGCATTGGTTGCTCCTTTGCGGAGCCGTTTTCATATTTTTTACAGGGAGTGTTGGCGCCTGGGCGCAATCGACGGTGGATGGCGCCGTTGGTGGGAACGTGTTTGACGCGCAGGGCGCGGTGGTGGCCGGAGCGACGGTGACGGTGCACAACAACGGATCGAATGCGGATCAGAAGGCGACGACGGATGGCAGCGGATATTACCGAGTGGTGCGTCTTGATCCTGGCGATTATACGGTGACGGTGGATGCGTCTGGCTTCACGACGTACAAGGCCGAGCACGTGGTGGTCGAAGTTGGACGCCTGACGGAGGTGGAGCCGCGGTTGGCGATTGGCTCTGCGACACAGACGGTGAGCGTGAGCGCGGAGTCGCCGGTATTGAATACGAACTCGGCGGATTTCTCCGCGAACATCAACCAGACATCGATTGACAATCTTCCGATCAACGGACGGCGCTGGACGAGCTTTGTGTTGTTGACGCCGGGCGCGGCGCTGACGAATCAGTTCGGTTTGATCAGCTTTCGCGGCATCTCGAACGTGATGAACAACAACACCGTCGATGGCGTGGACGATAACCAGGCATTCTTTTCGGTGGAGCGCGGTTACACGCGCATCGGTTATTCGACGACGCAGGCGGCGATACGGGAGTTTCAGGCGAATACGTCGAACTACACGGCGCAGTATGGCGGCGCGGCGGGCGGCGTGGTAAACGCGGTGACCAAGAGCGGGACCAACGAATTGCACGGGGCGGCGTTCTGGTATTACCGGGATAACGATTTCGGCGCGACGAATCCGTTTTTCAAGCTGGGCGTGTTCAATGCGGCGACGGGCACAGTGACGCAGGAACCGCTGAAGCCGAAGGACAAGCGACACCAGTGGGGATTGACGCTGGGCGGTCCGCTGAAGAAGGACAAACTGTTTTTCTTTTATGCGTATGACCAGCAGCAGAGGAATTTTCCCGGAGTTGCGACGGCGCAGCCGACGTTTTTCAACATCACGGACGCGACGCAGAATATCTGTACGAAAGGCGTGAGCGCGGAGAACTGCATGTTGGCGCGCGGGCTGACGCAGACACAGATCAATGCGGGGGTTGAGTACCTGAATACTCTGACGGGTATTGTTCCTCGCGTGGGGGATCAGATTATCAATTTTCCCAAGCTGGACTGGACGATCAACGATCGGAACACGGCGACGGTGGAGTATAACCGGATGCGCTGGGATTCGCCGGGAGGCGTTCAGACGAACCCGGTGGTGAATCGCGGGATCGCGAGCTTTGGCAATGATTTTGTGAAGATCGATACGGTGAATGCGAAGGAAGATTTTTTCATCAGTACGGCGCTGAGCAATGAGGCGCGCTACCAGCATACGCGGGAGTTCGATTATGAGACGCCGCAGAATCCCGCACCGGGCGAGCCGCTGACCGGGCCTGGGGGATTTCCTCCGTCGGTGGCGGTGAACGATGGCGGGATCATCTTTGGCAAGCCGACGTACTTGAGCAGGCCGGATTATCCGCTGGAAACGGAGAATGAATTTTCGGATACGCTCACGTGGGTGCATGGGAACCACGTGGTGAATACGGGGATGGATTACAAACACGTGAATGACTATGCGAATTTTCTGAATGCCGGCGGCGGCTCGTATAACTTCGCCAACATCGCCGACTTCATCACGGAATATACGCGGTCGCAGGGTGGAACAACGGCGGGCTGCGATGCCACGCGGGATAACAAACCGGGTACGTTTCCGTGTTATCAGAATTACCAGCAGGGGTTTGGCACGCCGGGATTCAGCCTGAATACGAACGACATCGCGGTGTATGTGCAGGATGACTGGAAGGCGACGCCATTTCTAACTGTCAATATGGGCCTGCGCTATGAGTTAGAGGTTTTGCCGAGCGCGCAGATAGCGAATCCTTTGGTTCCGCAATCGGCGACTCTGCCGACGGACAAGCGGGATTTCGGGCCACGCGTGGGGTTTGCGTGGGATCCGTTCAAGACAGGGAAGACTTCGGTTCGCGGCGGCTATGGTTTTTACTTTGGCCGGGTGCTGAATGGAACGATCTATCAGGCAATCGCCTCGACGGGGACGAGCGCTTCGCAGTTTCTGTACACGCTGAACCCGGTGAACAACGGGGCTTTGAATCCGAACGCACTGGTGTATCCGCAGACGATTTCAACGACGGTGAACAACAGCCTTCCGCCGAGCGTGGATTTCTTTGCGCCGAACTTCCGCGTGCCGACAATCCAGCAGGGTGATCTGGCGATCCAGCGCGAGGTGGGCTGGAACACGGTTGTTTCAGTGAGCTATCTGATGAGCCTTGGGCGTCAGTTGCCGAACTTTGTGGATACGAACATTGCACCGGCGACGAAGACGATCACGTATACGGTGAACGGGGGGAATTACAACGGCCAGACCTTCACGCTGCCGCTTTATTCGGCGCGGGTGAACCCGGCGTTTGTGAGCATGACGGAGATCGTGAGCAACATCAACAGCAACTACAACGCGCTGGTGTTGCAGGCGGAACATCGGCTGACGAATGGAGTGCAGTTTCAGACGAGTTATACGTTCTCGAAGGCGCTGGATTACGGGCAGAACCAGACCAGCGGAGCGGATACCAACGATCCGTTCGATCCGTTTACGGTGGCCTACGACTACGGCAAATCGGTGACCAATATTCCGCAGCACTTTGTCGGGAGCCTGGTTTGGGAGCCGACCGTGACCACCACGAACCGGCTGCTTCGAGTGGCGGCGAATGGGTGGCTGGTGTCGCCGATCTACACGGAAGAGTCGGGACTACCTTACTCGTATGGGGTGAATGGCACGGACACGAAAGTGCAGACGGTGCCGGGGGCGAGCGGCTCGCTGAACGGATCGGGCGGCGCGAATTACCTTCCGCTGGCAGGGAGGAATACGCTGGAGCAGCCGCGCATCGAAGACGTGGATATGCGTGTTTCGCGGAGCATGCTTTTTGCGCAGAAATACCGGCTCGAGGCGTTGACGGAGGCGTTCAACCTGTTTAACCGGGAGAACTTTACCAGCGTGAACACGACGGCTTACAGCGTGAGCGGGACGGTGCTGAACGCGGTGGGCAACTTCACGGTTCCGAATACGGCGGGAAACACGATCTATCGCGAGCGACAGATACAGTTTGCGCTGCGGTTCGAGTTCTGAGTCGGATCGAGTCGAGGGCCAAACGGTCTGCGCAGCATGGGTGCTTCGCAGGCCGTTTTGTTGATGGAGCGCGCGACGATTCTCACGAGAATCGGTTACATTCTGTGGATGGGTAACGAGCGAAACAAGCCAGCGTGGAAGAGGGAACTGGCGGACCTGATTCGCCTGGCCGTGCCGGTAGTATTGAGCGAACTGGGATGGATGGCGCAGGGCGTTGTGGACACGATCATGGTGGGCCGTCTGGGGCCGGACGCGATTGGTGCGGTGGCGCTGGGCAATGCGGTGTTTTATACGCCGTCGCTGTTCGGGATCGGGCTGCTGCTGGGGCTGGATACGGCGGTTTCGCAGGCGTATGGGCGGCGCGATTATGACGACTGTCACCGGTGGCTGGCGCAGGGGATTTATCTTGCGCTGGCGATCACTCCGGCGCTGATGACGCTTGTGTTTCTGGCGAGCTTCGGGTTTGCGCGATTTGGGATAACGGGAGTGGTAGCCGCGCCCGCCGCCGGGTATCTTCGGATGCTGATCTGGAGCCTGCCGCCGTTGCTGATCTACGGGGCGAGCCGTCGGTATTTGCAGGGAGTGGGTCACGTGAAGGTGATTACGCTGACCTATGTTCTGGCGAACCTGTTGAACTGGGGAGGGAACTGGGCGCTGATCTATGGGCATCTGGGATTGCCGGCGATGGGAGTGCGTGGGTCGGCGCTTTCGACGGTGATTGCGCGGGTGGGAATGGCGGTCGCGCTGATGGGCTTTGCCTGGCGGTACGAACGGAAACGCGGGCATCCGCTGTTTCGGCATTGGGCGGGGCCGCAAGTGGAGAAGATTCGCGAGCTGATCCGGCTGGGACTGCCGGCGGCGGGGCAGATTACGCTCGAGGTCGGAGCTTGGAATGCGGCGACACTTGCCGCAGGGTGGCTGACGCCGATTGCGCTGGCTACGCACCAGATCGCGATCAATTACGCGAGCATTACGTACATGGTTCCGCTGGGCGTTTCGTCGGCGGCGGCGGTGAGCGTGGGTCATGCGATTGGCGCGGGAGACAAAGCTCGCGCGCGGCGGGCGGGGTGGATGGCGCTGGCAATTGGGACGGCGTTCATGGTGCTGGCGGGGGTGGTGTTTCTGGTGGCGCCGCGTCCGCTGATCGAGCTGTATACCAGCGACCCTCGCGTGTTGGCTGTGGGACCGAGCCTGCTTTGGATTGCCGCAGCATTTCAGATTTTCGATGGAGTGCAGACGATTTCGACGGGCGGGTTACGCGGGCTGGGCGAGACGCGGGTTCCGATGTTCGCGAACCTGATCGGGTACTGGATTCTGGGATTGCCGCTGGGACTGATATTGTGTTTTGTAATGAAGTGGGGCATCTATGGAATGTGGATCGGGCTGACGCTGGCGCTGATCGTGATCTCGTCGATCCTGTTGCGGCGCTGGTATGTTGATTCCGAGCGCATTTCGTTCGAGAGCCGGGCGCAGCAGTGAGAGCAAAAACGTCTTTTCCGGGGGAAAGTTCGATGAAGGGCAAGATAGGGTCAGAGTGCGATGTAGCGATCATCGGGGCTGGCCCGTATGGGTTGTCGATTGCCGCGCATCTGGGGAAGACGCGCCTGAGTTTTCGTATCTTTGGCAGGCCGATGCAGAGCTGGCGGGAGCAGATGCCGCAGGGAATGCTGCTGAAGTCGGAGGGGTTTGCAACGCGCCTCTACGACCCTGACGAGAGCTTTACATTGCGCCACTACTGCGAAGAGAATCAGTTGCCGTATGCGGATATAGGTTTGCCGGTTCCGTGCGAGCAGTTTGTGGCGTATGGGCTGGAGTTTCAAAAGCGGTTTGTCCCGATGCTGGAGGAGACGAGTGTCGATTCTGTTCGCCGGGGGCCGTCCGGCTTTGAGCTGGAAACAGGCGCGGGCGAACGAGTGCATGCTCGGCGGGTAATTGTGGCGGCGGGTATCAGCCACTTTGCCTATCTGCCGGGAGAGTTATCGGGGTTGGCGCATGTGACGCACAGCTCGGAACACAAGGATATGAGTTTGTTTCGCGGTCAGAAGGTCGCGGTGATTGGCGCCGGGGCTTCGGCGCTGGATATAGCAGCGCTGCTGCACGAAGCCGGCGCGGGAGTGGAACTGGTTGCGCGGCGCGAATCTGTTTCCTTCCTGGAGACGCCAGAGCTGAAGCGGTCGCTGTATCGCAGAGTGAGTTTGCCGCGTTCGGGTCTTGGTCTGGGGTGGCGTTCCAAGCTGTGCGAAGATGCTCCGCTGGTATTTCATGCGATGCCGCAAAAATTTCGCTTCCGCGCGGTGCAGCGGCACCTGGGGCCGGCTCCGGGATGGTTTGTGAAAGACAAGGTGGTGGGGAAGTTTCCCATGCATCTTGGTAGCCGGTTGGAAGGAGCCTCGGTCGAGGCGGGCAAGGTTCATTTGAAGATACGGGAGCGGGATGGAAGCCGTG
>JAJZFR010000219.1 GCA_021805265.1 Acidobacteriota bacterium
TTCGCGACCGCGCCGAAGCGCAGCACGTCGCCGCTGTTGACTCGGAACGCTCGCCAGCGGGGCGCGGGAGTTCCGTTGACGCTGGCGGCCATATCCGCGCCGGCGATGGCCACCACTGCGGGCGCATCGAAGCGCAGCGCCGCGCCGATGCTGGTCATTTCGAGCGCGCCGGCACCCGCCGGATTGCCCACCAGCAGATTGGCCATGCGCATGGCGAGGGCATCCATGGGGCCGGAGGGCGGCACGCCAACATGCCAGTAGCCAACCCGTCCCGGATAGTCCTGAATCGTGGTCTGTGTGCCGCCATCGAGCACCACGAAAGCCTGGCGCTGATAGACAAACGAAGCGAGGTAATTGGTGGTGATGCCGCCGGCGAGAAATGTTTCGCCGCGCACAATCTGGCGCAGGTAGTTGAGGTTGGTTTCGGTGCCCGCAAGGATCGTTTGATCGAGCGCGGTTTGCAGCCGGGCGACCGCTTCGGCGCGATCCCGGCCCGTCACGATGATCTTCGCGATCATGGGATCGTAGTAGGGCGAAACCTCGCTGCCGGATTCGATCCAGGTCTCTGTGCGCGCCAGATCGGCGGGGGGAAAATGCACCGCGCTCAGCTTGCCGGGCGCTGGCTGAAAACCGTTGGCCGGGTCCTCGGCATAGACGCGTACCTCGATCGAGCAGCCCTCTGGCGCGGGCGCGACAAGCTGACCTGACCTGCATATCGGTTCGCAGGCAGACTCGCGAATCATCCACTCGACGAGATCAATGCCAGTGACCTGTTCGGTGACGCCGTGCTCGACCTGGAGGCGTGTATTCACTTCGAGGAAGTAGTAGTCGCCGGTCGCGGCATCGAGCAGAAACTCGACCGTGCCCGCCGAGCGATAGCCCACTGCGCGGCCCAGGGCGACGGCCGCGGCAAACATGGCCTGCCGCGTTTCGGCGTTTAGGCCGGGCACCGGCGTCTCTTCGATCACCTTCTGGTGGCGGCGCTGCGCCGAGCAATCGCGTGCGCCGAGCGCGATCACATCGCCACTTCCGTCGCCAAAGATCTGCACCTCGACGTGGCGCGCCTGGGCGATGAATTTCTCGAGATAGACGCTGCCGTCGCCAAAGCTGTTCTGGCTGAGTCGCACGACGGAATCGTAGGCCTCGGCAAGCTGGGACGGGTTGCCGCAGACGCGCATACCGATTCCGCCGCCGCCCGCAGAGCTTTTGAGCATGACCGGATAGGAGATGCGTTCGGCAGCCTCAAGGGCGTGCTGACGGCTGGTGAGCAGGCCGCTGCCGGTAAGCAGGGCCACGCCGCAGCGCTCGGCGATGGCGCGCGCCGTGTGCTTCAGCGCGAAGGCCTCGATGTGCGCGGCAGAGGGTCCGATGAAGCGAATGCCCGCCGCGTCGCAGGCGCGCACAAAGGCCAGGCTTTCGCTGAGGAATCCGTAGCCGGGATGGATGGCCTCGGCGCCGGTTTCGCGGGCGGCGCGGAGAATCGCATCGATCGAAAGATAGCTTTCCGCCGCAGGCGCGGGGCCGATGCAGATCGCCTCATCGGCATCGAGCACGTGGCGCGAGGTTCGATCCGCCTCCGAGTAGACGGCCACGGACCGAATCCCCATGCGGCGAAGCGTGCGTTGAATGCGACAGGAAATCGCGCCTCGATTGGCGATGAGAACCTTACCGAACATGCTCATCCCACAGCAGGATTTTGATCGGCGTCGGATTGTATCCGTTGCAGGGATTGTTCAACTGCGGGCAGTTGCTGATGAGCATGAGCACGTCCATCTCGGCGCGCAGCTCGACGTATTTTCCCGCGCCGGAGACGCCATCCGCGAAGCGCAGTCCGCCCTCGGGGGTGACCGGAACGTTCATGAAGAAATTGATGTTGCCGGCGATGTCGCGTTTTTCGAGTCCCTGTTTTGAAGTTGTGCTCTTCCACGTTTGGATGGCTTTCAGAAAGCTGTTGCGGCAGGCGTGCATGTGGCCGAGCGCAAGGTCGTAGCGCACCCGGTTGCTCTCAGCCGAACAGGCTCCGCCGAGCGTATCGTGGCGGCCACAGGTATCGGCGGTGATGGTGAGCAGCACGTTGCCGTTGGTCGAGAGCAACTCGGTTCCAGTGGTGAGATAGATGTTGCGCTGCGCGCGAATCGTATCCTGAGCGCTGTAACGGTCGGTGTAGTCGTGTGCATTGTAGAAGAGCGTATCGACCGCCTGGTTGCCTTCGAGATCGACGATGCGCACCGTCTGACCTTTGGCAATCTCGAGTACAAAGGGATCCCCGGCCTCGACGATGGCTTGCAGGAGCGCAGTTTCAGGCAGCAGACCACTGGGCATGTGAGTATTCATGGACACGTCGTCATCCTCGCCGGAAGCTACAAAAAATAAAGTTCAGTCATCACAAACCCGCGCGTATTTTCGGGGCACAAGGTACGGCATCGGTCTCCATGACGCGGAGCGGGAACGCGCTTGACGGCGAGGTCCACCGGGGGCGGCGCGTAGTGGTCGGCTTCGCTCAGCGGATGGGGCGAATTATGCAGGACGACGAGCACATTCATCTCCGCGCGCAGCTCGACATAGCTGCCCTGGGCTGAGTGATTGGCCACGTAATGCATTGATCCATCGTCCTCCACCACCACCTTGCTGAAGAAGTTCACTGTGGCATGAAGATCGCGCGCGCTCAGCCCGTATTTGGCCAACTCGAGCAGAAATCCGTCGCGCGCATTCTGATACCAGTCATTGCGATGTTGCTGATAGGTTGTCCGGCCATACTGGCTTGCGATCAACTCCGCGTTGGTGATGCCGGCCAGCGGATCGTGCCAGCCGAGCGAGTCCTCGGTAATGGAGCAGAGCACCCGCCCCATGTCGGAAAAAAGCACATTGCCGGCCTGGAGCCGCGCGGTGTGCTGCGCCTTCAATGTATCGGGCAGGTTGAACCGCTCCGAAGGATTTTCAAAGTTCAGAAAATACGCCGCAACGTTGGCGTTTCCCTGGGTATCGGTAATGCGAAGCGAAGTACCGCGTTTCAAAACATGGGACCAGGTGGCCCCGCCGGGAAGCACACTACTGAACAGCAGATCCGACTCCATATACACGTCCCCTACGGCGCGAAAACGGCCAATTTCCACGCTGAAGCAAAGCCTGTCTGGTTGCGTTGCATCCTCTGCGATGTTGAGAACCGGGTCGCAGAATAGCAACAGCTAAGGCATTTTCCGGAATACTGTAAACTTTGCGAAGTTCGTGAGGGTGGATTTTTCTTGAGGAAAAATCCAATCCGCAAAATGGTTTTGGTCTACACCTTTCCGGAAAATGCTTCAGCGAACGGAGGCTGTTTTTTGAGGGACCGGCGGTCCGCAGCAGACGTCCATGAAGGTCATGCGCAACTGGACCTTGATGGAGGTTCGTCGATGGGTTCTGCGGACTGTCATAGGCGTAGAGTAGCACGGGCCGAGGCCGCGACAAGAGGAAAATCCGAGCGTTCACGGGCTATCGGAAGCGCTTGTGCGAGATTCCGGGCAAATGCAGCGGAGCATAGAAAAGATTTATGCCGCAGACAAGAATTTTTGTGTGTTGGCCGGGTAGATATGGAGGCGTCGCGCAGGCGGATTTCAGCATCGCGCCGGGAGCGCTGGCTAACGCATGGGGTGCAGGTGAAGTCTGCGTTCCAGCCAGCGCCGCACCGTATCGGTATGAAATTCCGTCACGGAGGCAACAGAGTAGGCATAGACGATAGTGAGCGCGAGCGGCGCGAGGGCGAGGAGAAAAAGCAGCGGCGACGGCGTCCATCGCCGGTTGCCCTGGATGACGCTCTTGAGCAGTAACAGCAGCGGCAGATGGAGGGTGTAGAGCGAGTAGGAAAAACGCGCCGAGA
>JAJZFR010000251.1:0-7978 GCA_021805265.1 Acidobacteriota bacterium
ATCGCATCTGGGAATTAGAGTGAAACTTTCCCGGATTGAAGTGTGTCTAATGAAGGAAAGTTGATACGAGGTTGCTCAATGTTCAGTTCTTCCGGTGGCAGGCAGGTCGATCGCAAAGAGAAGAAGGTGCCTAGCGAAGCAGTGATCGCGGGCAAGGTGTATCCGGTTCTTCCGGTGCGAGATACGGTTCTTTTTCCCCATGCGGTACTGCCCTTGACGGTGGGCCGTGAAAGCTCGATTCAGTTGATCGAGTCGCTGGGCGAAGAGCGGATGATTGTGGTGGTGGCGCAGCGGGACCCGCGGATGGACTCGCCGCATCCCGAGGAGTTGTACGCGTACGGGACGCTGGCGACGGTGCACAAAGTCGTCAAGATGCCGAATCAAAGCCGTTTTGTTTTTACGGAGGGTACGGAGCGCGTTCGCTTGGGACGGTTTGTGGAGAGCGAGCCTTATTTCCTGGCAGAGGTGGAAGGAGTCGCGGAGCGGTTGGCCGAGGATGCCGGGGGCGCGGCGTCGCTCGAGGCATTGCAGCGGAACGTGATTGCGCAGTTTCAGCAGATCGTAGGGAACTCTCCCACGCTCTCGGACGAGCTGCAGACGATAGCGGCGAATATTTCCGAGCCTGGCCGGGCGGCGGACTTCATTGCGTCTTCACTACCGTTTTTGACGACGACGGACAAGCAGAATCTGCTGGAGCTGGGGGATGTGGCGGCGCGACTGGAACTGATCAACCAGTTGCTGGCCAAGGAGCTTGAGGTACAGCAGTTGCGGACCAAGATCCAGAGCGAAGTTCAGGATCAGGTGCAGCAGTCGCAGCGGGATTACTACCTTCGGGAGCAGTTGAAGGCGATCCAGAAGGAACTGGGAGACACGGACGACGGGCAGCGGGATATGGACGAGCTGCGGCAGAAGATCGAGGCCGCAGGGATGCCGGACGAGGTGAGGAAAGAGGCTCTGAAGGAGCTGAGCCGGTTGTCGCGGATGTCTCCGATGGCGGCGGATACGTCGCTGGTGCGGAACTATGTGGAGTGGCTTGCGGCGCTGCCGTGGAGCAAAAGCTCGGGGTCGAAGGTGGACCTGGGCAAGGCGCGGGAGATATTGGACACGGACCACTACGGGTTGAAGAAGGTGAAGGATCGGATTCTGGATTACCTGAGCGTGCTCGAGCTGAAGCCGGACATGAAGGGTCCGATTCTGTGTTTTGTGGGACCGCCGGGAGTGGGCAAGACCTCACTGGGGCGTTCCATTGCGCGGTCGCTGGGGCGGAAGTTTCAGCGGGTTTCGCTGGGCGGGATGCACGACGAGGCGGAGATACGCGGTCACCGGCGGACGTACGTTGGGGCGTTGCCGGGTCAGATCATGCAGTCCGTACGACGGGCTGAGGTGAACGATCCGGTACTGATGCTGGACGAGATCGACAAGCTGGGACGGGATTTTCGCGGCGACCCATCGGCAGCCTTGCTGGAGACGCTGGACCCGGAGCAGAACGCAACGTTTCGGGATAACTATCTGGATGTTCCGTTCGACCTGTCGAAGGTGCTGTTCATCTGTACGGCGAATATGCTGGACCCGATTCCGGAGCCATTGCTGGACCGGATGGAGATCATCCATTTGCAGGGGTACAGTGAAGAAGAGAAGGTGCATATTGCCTTCAACTATCTGATTCCGCGACAGATCGAGGCGAACGGGATCACGGCGGAGCAGGTTGAGTTTCCCGAAGTTGCGGTGCGGCACATTGTGCGGCACTATACGCGCGAGGCCGGGGTACGCAAGCTGGAGCAGGTGATCGGGACGGTCTGTCGCAAGCAGGCGCGGCGGATTGTCGAGGGGAACGCGGAGAAGCTGACCATCACGCCGGAGGTACTGGTGGAGTTTCTGGGCGGGCAGCAGGTGCGGGTTGACAGCGAGATATTCGAGCGGACGCGCCGGCCTGGGGTTGCGGTTGGGTTGGCCTGGACGCCCGCCGGGGGCGATGTGCTGTTCGTCGAGGCGAACAAGATGAAGGGCAAGGGCGGCTTCACGATGACGGGGCAGATTGGCGACGTGATGCAGGAGTCGATGCAGGCGGCGCTGACGTGGGTGCGTTCGAATGCGGCGTTTGTGGGGATCGAGGAGGACTTTACCTCGACGAGCGATCTGCACATTCATGTGCCGGCGGGAGCGATTCCCAAGGACGGCCCTTCGGCGGGGGTGACGATGGTGACGACGCTGGTGTCGCTGTTGACGAATACCCCGGTGCGGCCGTTTACGGCGATGACGGGGGAGATTACGCTGAGCGGGAATGTGTTGCCTGTGGGCGGGATCAAGGAGAAGTTTCTGGCGGCGCGGCGGGCGGGAGTGCAGCACGTGATCCTGCCGGCGGAGAACCGTCAGGATGTGGAGGAAGACCTGACACCGGCGCAGATCGAAGGGGTGACGATCCACTATGCGAGCCGGGTGGAAGAGGTTTTGGCGGCGACGTTGCCGCTGATCTTTGCCGAGCCGCAAGGCGCTCCGGAACGATCCAGCGGGATTGAGCGGAGGTCGCAGGGCGCATCGGTTGCCTGAAAGTGTTGCTTTAAGTTGTTCCTAAAAATAGCTCATTTCGTTGTGTTTCATGGTTTTCTTCATGCTCGCTGGGAGTCTGGGCGCAGAAGTCGTGAGATGGACGAAATCCGGGAAGCAGGCGCGCCGCATGGAGGAGAAATCCACATGCGGCGCTGTTTTTTCCACCGAATCTGCACCCTCGAAATATATCAAGTTTCGATTTATATTATTTATGTAAATTATTGATTATAGATATTATATATAGATCAAATTGCGCGATTATGCGGATAATTTCCACAGGGTAGCGGCGAGGGTTTGGACGCCGGCGGCGATCGACTCGGGGCTTGCGTATTCGTCAGGGCGGTGGCTGACACCGTTGCGGCAGGGGATGAAGATCATGGCAACGGGGGCGATGCGGGCAACGAAAAGGGAGTCGTGGTAGGCGCGGCTGACCATCCTTTGACTCTTAAGCCCGGCCTCGATGGCTGAGGATTCGACGGCGGCGACGATGGCTGGATCGCAGAGCGCGGGCGGGTCGGCGTTGACCGTTTCCTGGGTGATGCGGACGCTGCGGGCAGTGGCTACGTGGCGGGCGGCTACGTCGAATTCCTCGAGGATGCGGTCGCGGCGGGTGGCGTCGGTGTCGCGGACATCCATGCTGAAGCGGACGCGGGAGGGTACGGAGTTGACGGCGCCGGGGAAGACTTCGCAGAGTCCGACGGTGGCGACGGAGTCAATGGCGGTGGTGGCGAGTGCGGCGCCTTCGAGGGCGAGGATCAGCTCGGCTGCGGCGGCGAGAGCGTCGTGGCGGTCGGGCATGAGCATGGCACCGGCGTGTCCTCCTTCGCCGTGGACGGTGACCCAGAGGGATGCGGGGGCGGCAATGGCGGTGACGACACCGATGTCGAGCCGGTCGCGTTCGAGGGTCTTGCCCTGCTCGATGTGCAGCTCGACGAAGGCGTGAAAGTGGCCGGGGGCGAGGCGGACGGTTTCGAGCGGACCGGAGAAACCGGCGGCGGCGCGGAGTGAGTCGAGCGAGCGGTCGTCGGGGTCGCGGAGCGCGCTGGCCTGGTCAGGCGAGAGGACGCCGCCCATGAGGCGACTGCCCAGGCAGCCGATGCCGAAGCGAGTTGGTTCTTCACTGGTGAAGAGGACGAGTTCGATGGGTCGAGCCGGTTGGAAGCCGGAGAGCTGGAGCGCGCGAATGGCTTCGAGTGCGCCGAGGACGCCGACGGTACCGTCGTAGGCTCCGGCGTTGGGAATGGCGTCGATGTGGGAGCCCGTGGCGACGGGTGCGAGGTGCGGATGGGTGCCTTGCCAGCGGGCGAAGGTGTTTCCGACGGCGTCGTGGCGGAGGGTGAGTCCGGCTTCGGCGCAGAGTTGCTGGACGTAGGCGCGGGCGCGGAGGTCTGCCTGAGAGAAGACGACGCGGGTGACGATGGGCGGCTCGGCCTCGGAGATGGCGGCGAGGTGGGCAAGTTCGCGGGTGAGGCGGTCGGAGTTTACGGGAAATCGGGGGGAAGGCTGCACGGGGTCATGCTCCGAGAGGATGGCGACGCCAGTCCTTGTAGATGAGGTATTTTGCGGGTGTTTTGCCGAGTGCGCCGAACCACTGGGGGCAGTAGGGTGCCATCCAGATGAAGTCGCCCTGGGTGACGGGATACCAGTGGTCGCCGAGGCGATAGATGCCGCCGCCCTGGAGCATGAGCAGGCCGTGCTCCATGAGGTGGACCTCGACCATGGCGAGCGCAGCGCCGGGCGCGTAAGTCATGGTGTTGACGGCGAAGTCCCATGGGTCGCCGTCGGGCATGAGGCGGCGTACGAGCAGGTCGGGATCGCCGCCGAGGGGTTCCGTTGCGATGGCGGCTTCGTCGCCGATGATGAGCTGAGGTTTGGCGGTTCCGGCGAGCGCGGCGCAGGTATGTTCTGTTTTTTCGAGGAGCGCGGCTCGGGCGGGTGCCTGGGAGCGGATATGGTGGTGGGTTCCTGCGGGGATGTAGGCGAACATTCCGGGGGTGAGGGTGACCGGTTCTCCCTCGTCCGGGGTGAGGTCGAGCGCGCCGTCGAGGACGTAGAGGAAGCGCTGGACGCCGGTGGGCGGCAGGCCGAGGGTGGCGTTGGCGGCAAACTCGGCGGTCATCTGGGTGAAGGCTGCGCCGAGCCGGGGCGCGGCGTGGAGGATGAAATCGACGCCTTCGGATCCGGGCAGCGGGATGCGGATGAAGGTGTCCGGGGTGTGGAGTAGATGGTCGGGTTTGAGGGAGCTGCGGGTGGATCCCAGGAAGTGCACGGCGAGTTGGTCCTTTCGGGTTTCGACTACAGGATACCTGTGTTATTCGGGGGACGCGACGAGTCGCTGGAGGAAAAGAAAGGCGACGTGGAGCGCGTTGGCGACATCGGCAGGTCGGACGGCTTCGTCGGGGTGGTGGCTGAGGCCACCGGGGGAGCGGAGAAAGAGCATGGCGGTGGGCAGGCGGGTAGCCATGACCATGGCGTCGTGACCGGCTCCGCTGGTCATCGGGCGCAGGGGAAGGCCGGCGTCGGCGAGTGCTTGCGCGAGACGGTCAGCGAGGTGCGGGTCCATGGGGATGGCCGGCTGGTCGAGCAGGGTTTGGCAGGTGGCCTGGATTCCGCGGCGGGCGGCGATGGCTTCGGCACGATCCAGGAGCTGGCGGAGGCTGGCGGCGCGGACGGCGTCGTCGGAGTGGCGGATGTCGAGCGAAAGCTGGACCTGGGATGGGATGACGTTGGCGGCGTTGGGTTGGGCGCTGATTTTTCCGACAGTGGCGACGAGGTTCTGGCCTTCGCGGGCGATGGATTCGACGGCGAGGGTCCACTCGGCGGCGGCGGCGAGGGCATCGCGGCGGAGGTGCATGGGGGTGGTTCCGGCGTGGTTGGCGTGGCCGAGGAAGTTGAGAGCACAGCGGGTCTGGCCGACGATGGCGGTGACGAGGCCGAGGCTGAGGTCTTCGGCTTCGAGGACAGGCCCCTGTTCGATGTGAATTTCGAGAAAGGCGCGGGTTCGTGGGTGAAGCTGGGCGGCTTCGAGGCTGGCGGGACCAAAGCTGGCGGCTTCGAGGTGGAAGTTTCGGATGGCCTGTTCGAGGGTGATTCCGTCCTGGTCGGTGAGCTGGAGCAGGGCGGGATCGAAGCGCCCGGCGACGGCGCGGCTACCGAGAAAAGGGGTGGCGAAGCGGACGCCTTCCTCTTCGGAAAAGGCGAGAAGCTCAATGGCGACGGGCAGGGAGGCGAGTTGGGCGAGGCGGATGAGTTCGAGGGCGAGAACGACGCCGAGGACGCCGTCAAAGGCACCGGCGTTGGGCACGGTATCGATGTGGGAGCCGATGGCGATGCGGAGGGATTCGGCGTGGGGTTGCCAGAGGCCGCGCAGGTTGCCGAGGGCGTCGGTGTGGGTGGTCATGCCGAGGGCGTTCATGCGCTGGCGAAGGTGATCGTGGACCTGGAGGACGGGCGGGGTGAGGAAGCGGCGGGTGGTCTGTCCCTGGTCTTCACTGAAGGTGGCGAGGAGCCAGCACTCGGCGATGATGTGGTTGGCTGTGGCGAGAGAAACGGCGATCATCGGCGCAGTTCCTTTCCGTTGGGGCGGGAGTCGAAGACGGGATCGAGGCCACGCGCCCAGTAGATGCAGTCGCCGCGGAGGTAGGTTTCGAGGACCTTCCCCTTGAGTCTTGCGCCGAGATACGGGGAGAGCTTGTGTCGGAAGTGGAGGTCGCGCTCGGCTACGGTCCATTCGGAGTCGGGGTCGAAGACGACGAGGTCGGCGTCGGCTCCGGGGCGCAGGCTGCCTTTTTGGCGGGCGAGTCCGGCGAGTTTGGCGGGGGCTGTGGCGAGCCAGCGGACAAGCTGTTCCAGGCTTCCTTCGCGGGAATGGAGGCCGGTCCAGAGGATGGGCAGGGCGAGTCCGAGGCTGGCGATGCCGCCCCAGGCGAGGTCGAAGCGGCCCGATGCGAATTGTTTCAACTCGGGCGGGCAGGGGGAGTGGTCGGTGGCGACGAAGTCGAGGGTTCCGTCCTTGAGGCCGCGCCAGAGCGCTTCTCGATTGGCCGCGGCGCGGATGGGCGGAGCGCATTTGAAGGAGGTTGCTCCGTCGGAGATTTCCTCGGCGGCGAAGTGGAGGTAGTGAGGGCAGGTTTCGGCGGTGATCGAGAGGCCCGCTTCGCGCGCTTGTTCGAGGATTGGGAGGAGACGGGCGCTCGAGACGTGGACGATGTGGATGGGCACGCGGAAGCGCGGGGCGAGCGCGAGGAGCATTTCCAGGGCGTCGATCTCGGAGGCGTCGGGGCGCGACGCGAGCCAGGTGGAGTGACTGCGCCAGTCGCAGGCGGCGAGAGATTGCGCGGCAGCGAGGATGGGGGCGGCGAGTTCGGCGTGGACCAGCAGCGGAAGGCCGGAGTTGTTGAGAGCGTCGAGGGCGCGCTCGAGTTGGGGGCGGTCCGTCCAGGCGAAGTCGGGAATGCCGGAGTCGATGAGGAATGCCTTGAAACCGGGAACGCCGGCGCGGATGAGGTTGGGAATTTCGGCCTGGTTGCTGCCGTGGTTGCCGTTGCCGACCTGGCTGTCGTTGCCGACGATGCCTCCCCAGGTCATCCAATCGACGGCGGCGTGGAGGCTGGCGGCGGCTCGTTTGGCTTCGAGGGCGTGGGTGGAGGTGGTTGTGGGGACGCAGTTGAGGGGCATGTCAACGAGGGTGGTTACGCCGCCCGAGGCAGCAGCGCGGGTTGCGGTGGCGAAGCCCTCCCAGTGGGAGCGGCTGGCGGGCTGGTCCTGACTGGCGGGCTGGCTGTCGCCGGCATCGTTGATGTGGACGTGGGTATCGACGAGGCCAGGCATGAGGACGAGGTCGCCGAAGTCGCGGAGCTGGGCTTTGGGAGGAATGGCGCTCCATTCGGCGAGTTTGAGGATGCGTCCGGAGCGGATGAGCACGGCTGCCGGGCGCACACCCTGGGGGGTGACGACGCGTGAGGAGCGAAAGGCCCATACGGGTTTTGGATGGCTGGAGGTCATGAATGTCGGGGTCCGTTCCGTGATGCCGGTCGAGAGCAGACTCTATGCCATACTGACGATATTGCGACGCTGCTGTGGGGTCTCTAGCGCGCCTTGAGTTCTCAGTGTAGCGAAGGATGGGACGAATGACGATGAATGGCGAACATCTTCGGCGCGCGGTTGCGCTGGCGGTCGAGAATATCCGTGCGGGCCAGGGCGGCCCGTTTGGCGCGGTGATCGTGAAGGATGGAGTGATCGTGGGCGAAGGGGCGAACTCGGTGACGACGACGCTGGACCCGACGGCGCATGGCGAAGTGAATGCAATTCGCGCGGCGTGTCGCGTGCTGGGGAGTTTTTCCCTGGCGGGCTGCGAGATTTATACCAGTTGCGAGCCTTGCCCGATGTGTCTGGCGGCGATCTACTGGGCGCGGATCGAGCGGATTTACTA
>JAJZFR010000251.1:8078-15534 GCA_021805265.1 Acidobacteriota bacterium
GCGAGCATGGCGCGGAGGCCGAGGCGGGCGAGTTCGTTGCGTCGCTCGGGGATGAGTGCGCCGATGCCGCCGATCTGCATGCCGATGGAGCCGAGGTTGGCGAATCCGCAGAGGGCGAAGGTGGCGATAGTGAAGGAGCGCGGGAGCAGGGTTGCCTTCTCGGCGCCGAGGGCTACGTAGGCGATGACTTCGTTGAGGACCATGCGGGTGCCGAGGAGGTTGCCTATGGCGGGAGCGTCGCGCCAGGGAACGCCGATGAGCCAGGCGACAGGAGAGAAGAGCCATCCCATGACCTGATTGAGGCTGGAGGGAAAAAACCAGACGCCGGAGTGTATCCATGCCATGAGGCTGTTGAGCAGGGCGACGAGGGCGAGGAAGCTGATGAGCATGATGGCGACGTTGAAGGCCAGCTTGCCGCCGTCGATGGTGCCGCGGGCAATGGCTCCGAGGAGGTTTTCTTCCTTGTGCTCCTCGCTGGGAGGCATTTTGACGGTGCCGGCGGTGGCAGGAGTTTCGGTTTCCGGGACGAGCATCTTGGCCATGAGGATGGTTCCGGGCGAGGTCATGATGACGGCGGCGAGGAGGTGTTTGGCCTCGACGCCGTTGAGGATGTAGGCGGCCATGATGCCGCCGGAGACGTGAGCCATGCCGCTGGTCATGATGGTCATGAGTTCGGAGCGGGTGGCTCCGGCGAGAAAAGGGCGGATGGTGAGCGGGGCCTCGGTCTGGCCCATGAAGATGGAGGCGGCGACGTTGAGGCTCTCCGCGCCGGAGATGCGCATGGTCTTCTGCATGATCCAGGCGAAGGCGCGGATGACGATCTGCATGACGCCGAGGTGGTAGAGGACGGCGAAGAAAGCAGAGATGAAGATGATGGTGGGCAGTACCTGAAAGGCAAAGATGACGCCGAGCGAGGAGTGCTGTTTGCCGAGTTCGCCGAAGAGGAGGGTGGTTCCGGCGTAGGTGCTGGCGAGCATGTTGTTGATGGCGTCTCCGGCGTAGGCGAGGACGCGCTGTCCGAACTGGAAGCGAAGCACGAGAAAGGCGAAGAGAAGCTGGAGCGAGAGTCCCCAGAGGACGGTTCGCCAGCGGATGGCGCGGCGATCGGTGGAGCCGAGCCAGGCTGCGAAGAGGACGGCCAGGAGGCCGAGGATTCCGGTGAAACGCTCCACAGGGAAGCTCCTTCGCGGGGGTGTGAGAGTTCGCTTTGGATTACCTTATCGCATTGGAGGGGTGCGGGGCGGGAATTCTGCGGAAGGATCAGGATCTTGATGCGAGGATGGCCTGGGCGCGGGCGCGGTCGAGGATGGAGTGGACAAGAGGTACGGGCTGGGGTGGGGTATCGGACCACTGGATGGCGGATTGGATGAGGTCGATGGCCTCGGGGAAGAGATCGGCGCGGGTGGCGTAGAGGGTTGCGAAGGGGTCGCCCTGTTGGAGGCGGTCTCCGCGGCGGTGGTGGAAGCGGATGCCGGCGTGGGGATCGACGGGCGCTCCGGCGGTCTCACGGCCCGCGCCGAGGCGCTGCACGGCCCAGCCGAGGGCGGTAGTGTCGAGGGCGGCGATCCAGCCGGATTGCGCAGCGGTGAGAGTGTGGGTTGCGCCGGGGCGATGGAAGGACGGAGCGCGGTCGAAGACGCTGGCGTCGCCGCCCTGCGCTGTGACCATGGCCAGGAAGCGATCGAGCGCGGAGCCGTTGTGGAGGGTGGCTTCGGCGAGGGCGTAGCCGTGCCGGGGCGAGCTTGCCTGGCCGCCGAGATGGATCATCCATGCGGCGAGCTGGAGGGAAAGTTCGCGGAGGTCTTCGCTTCCGGGGTTGCGCTGGTTGCCGAGGAGTTCGACGGCCTCGACGAGTTCGATCCAGTTTCCGGCGGCGTAGCCGAGCGGTTGGCCCATGTCTGTGAGGAGGGCGACGGCGCGGGTACCGGCGGCTTCGGCAGTCGAGACGAGCAGGGCTGCGAGGAATTCGGCTTCGGCGGGATCGCGGAGGAAGGCTCCGGAGCCGGTTTTGACATCGAGGACGAGAGCGTCCAGGCCGGCGGCGAGTTTTTTGCTGAGGATGGAGGCGCAGATGAGTCCGGGGGATTCGACGGTACCGGTGCGGTCGCGGAGAGCGTAGAGGACGCGGTCGGCGGGGACGAGATCGGGGGTCTGGCTGACGATGGCGGCTCCCGCGTGGCGGAGGACGGCTTCGAATTCAGAGAGCGAAAGTGCGGTGCGGAAGCCGGGAATGGCTTCGAGCTTGTCGAGTGTTCCGCCGGTGTGGCCAAGGGCGCGCCCGCTGATCATGGGCACGATGAGGCCGCAGGCGGCGGCGATGGGAGCGACGAGGAAGCTGGTTTTGTCGCCGACGCCGCCGGTCGAGTGCTTATCGACGGCGGATTGGTTGAGCGGGCGAGGATCGAAGCGTACGCCGGAGTCGCGCATGGCGAGGGTGAGCGAGCGTATTTCGTCGAGCGCGAGGCCGTTGAGGCGGGCGGCCATGAGCCAGGCGGCGAGCTGTTCGAGAGGGATGGATTCGGTGGCCGCGCCGGTGACGAGGAAGTGGATTTCTGCTTCGGTGAGGGGGAGACGGTCGCGGGTTTTGCGGATGAGGTCGATGGTGTGCATGGGGTGTAATTGCAGGATACGCTGTCTGACGAATGTGTCAGGAAAACGCGGGAATACGATTGACACGGGGTTTGGCGAGAGGATACATATCAAGGAAGTTCCAACATCTATTTTTGGCGAGGATGAACCGTGACTCGACTGAAGCGGTATGAGCACTATTGGCTTGCGAGTGGGATCTGTGTGATGAGTGTTGCTGCGCTGTGCGCAGTGGGATGTGGCGGAGGCAGCAGGAGCAGTATCGGCTCCGGTGGTGGGACGACGACACAAGTGGTGACCAAAGAGTGGACGTGGGTAGGAGGCAGCGATCAGGCCAACTCGACACTGACGCTGCATGGCAGTTACGGAACCGAGGGTGTTGCTTCCGCATCGAACGAACCGCCGGGGCGCTTTTCCCCAGTTACCTGGATTGACAGGAGCGGCAATTTCTGGATGTTTGGCGGGGAAGGTAACGATCCTCAGTTCACGAATGGTCCGTACAACGATCTGTGGGAGTACAGCCCTTCAACGAAGGAATGGACCTGGATGAGCGGTAGCAGTACTGTGCCTGGAAATCAGATGGCCGTTTATGGCACCGAGGGTACGGCGAGTGCTGGCAATGTTCCAGGCGGACGTACTGAGTCGGTTTCTTGGATGGATGGAAGCGGTAATTTCTGGCTCTTTGGTGGGGCCGGATTTGACGCGAATGGGAGCAATGGCACCCTGAACGATCTTTGGGAGTACAGCCCATCGACGAAGGAATGGACGTGGATGGGTGGAAGCAGCATCGAGGATCAAGCGGGATCGCATGGAACGCTGGGTGTAGCGGCATCGACGAACATTCCCGGCGCGCGTAGCTCGGCCGTATCATGGACGGATCCCAGCGGTAACTTCTGGCTTTTTGGCGGTGATTTGTACGTGCCAAACTCCAGCTCCAATTTGTTCAACGATTTGTGGAAGTACAGCCCATCGACGAGGGAGTGGACATGGATGGGCGGGAGCATGAATAGCAATGCAGTAGGGGTCTATGGCACAGAGGGCACGGCGGCGACTGGCAATGTTCCCGGAGCACGTGATTACGCAGTTTCGTGGACGGATGGGAGCGGCAATCTGTGGCTTTTTGGTGGTTTTGGAGTGGTTTCGATGGGGGGTGGAGCCGATCTGAATGATCTGTGGGAGTTCAATCCGTCCACCAATCAATGGACCTGGGTGAGTGGGTCAAACACAGTAAACGTCGTGACGGGTAAGGTGTGCGTGTCGGGAGTGTATGGCACGGAAGGAACGGCCGGGACGGCAAATGTTCCCGGCGGACGCAATGGCGCAAATGGATGGATGGATGCGAGCGGCAACTTATGGCTGTTTGGCGGCTTGGGCTGCGACATGAATGGAACGCAAGGCAGCCTGAATGATCTGTGGGAGTACAGCCCTGCAAGCAAAAGCTGGACGTGGCAAAGCGGAAGCAATTCCGTGGTTGCGACGCAGAGCGAAACGGGCGGGGCTTCTGGCGTATATGGGACCATGGGAACGGCAGCGGCTACAAACACCCCAGGGGGGCATTCCTCGTCGGCAACATGGACGGATTCGAGCGGGACGTTTTGGCTTTTTGGGGGTGTTGGACATGATGCGACGGGTATGCGTGGTGAGTTGAACGACCTGTGGAGCTACACGCCGTAGCGGGATGCCGGGATTTAAGCAACTGGGAAAGCGCACTGCTGCGGAGCCAGGTTTTCAGGGCTTGAGCTGGAGGTCGAAGGCGAAGGGCAGGAGGTCGCTGAAGGGCCGGGTTTGCTGGACGAGAGCGGCGTTTTCCTGGGAGGTGCATTCCTTAGTGGGGGATTCCAGGGTGGTGCATTCCAGGGCGGGGAAGCTGATGAGGGTGTCCGGTGAACAGAACTCGGCGAGAACCTGACGGCAGGCTCCGCAGGGCGGGCTGGGAGCGTGGTTGAGGTTGACGACGGCGGCAGCGCGGATGCGGAGGGTGGGTCCGTATTGGGCGATGGCGCGGACCAGGGCGGCGCGCTCGGCGCAGATGGTGAGGCCGTAGCTGACATTTTCGACATTGGCTCCGGAGACGAGTTGGCCGGAGTGGAGGAGCAGCGCCGCGCCGACGCGGAAGCCGGAGTAAGGCGCGTAGGCGTGGTGAGCGGCACGGGTGGCTTCGGCGACGAGAGCGGCGAGATCAGACAGAATCGGGTCGGATTGTGGAGTGTCTTTGGTCATTGGAAAACAGCCAGTCCGGGTCGCAATCGGGAGTGGTGCCGGACCTTCAGCGTAAACGGTGCGGGGCGGTGACGCAAAGCGGGGAATGGCTCAAGTTTGGGTAGGGAACTCCGATAAGGGTGCTGAGCGCACCGGGATCGCGGGTGCGGCTGCCGGAAATGTCTGGCGGAAGAGCGCGGCAGGAGAGCGACAGATGCGAGAGACCCTATGGATGAGTTGACACGCGAGTTTCTGATTGAAAGCCAGGAAGGTCTGGACCGTATGGAACGGTGCCTGACCGAGCTTGAGGAGCGTCCGCAGGATAAAGAACTGCTGGGCGATATTTTTCGTTCGGTGCATACGATCAAGGGGACGACGGGATTCCTGGGTTTCAAACGGCTGGAGAAGCTGGCTCATGCGGGAGAAAACCTGCTGGGATTGTTGCGCGACGGCAAGCTGGTGGCCAACCAGGGGATCATCACGGGGCTTTTGCAGTTGCTGGATGGATTGCGCGGGATATTGAAGAACATTGAAGAGGAGAGCGGCGAGGGCGCGGACGAGGATGTTGCGCTGATCGAGCGGCTGCATGTGTTGCAGGATCCGGGCGCGTCAGGAAGCGCGTCGGGGAGCGTGTCGGGGACTGTTCCGGCGACAGTTTCGGCGAATGCTGTGCCGGGGGTGACCCAGGCAGAGGCGGCGGAACCGGCGGAGATGGTGGCGAGGGGGACGAAGAGTGGTCCTCCGACCTTGCCAGAGGCGACGACGGCGCCCGCTCCGACGGGTGGGTTGGGACAGGTGTTGCCGCCCGCGCCGAGTGAGTCAGGGGTCGAGCCAGCGCGTCCGAAGGGAAGCGCGACGGCAGCGACGGACAGTACGCTGCGCGTGGACGTGATGCTGCTGAACCGGATGATGAATCTGGTGGGCGAGCTGGTGTTGACGCGGAACCAGATCTTGCAGGCGACGTCGCAGGATGCGAACCTGACGCTGCTTTCGCGGCGGCTGGATATGGTGACGGCGGATTTGCGCGAGTCAGTGATGAAGGCGCGGATGCAGCCGGTGTCGAATGTTTTCTCGAAGTTTCCGAGGATTATCCGCGACCTTTCGCAGATGCTGAACCGCAAGGTTCGGCTGGTGTTGGAGGGCCAGGAGACGGAGCTGGACAAGAGCCTGCTGGAGGCGATCAAAGACCCGTTGACTCATGCGGTGCGGAATTCGATGGATCACGGGATCGAGCCGCCGGAGGTGCGTGTGGCGGCGGGCAAGGATGCCGAGGGTGTGCTGAAGCTGCGGGCGTACCAGGAGAGCAGCCACGTGATTATCGAGGTGTCGGATGACGGCGCCGGGATCGGCGTGGAGCGGGTGAGGAACAAGGCGATCGAGCGCGGACTGATTACCGCGGAACGGGCGTCGCAGCTAGCCGAGCGGGAGCTATTGCAGTTGATCTTCCTGCCGGGATTTTCGACGGCGGAGGCGGTGACGAACGTGAGCGGCCGCGGGGTCGGGATGGACGTGGTTCGGACCAACGTGGAGAAGATCGGCGGGAAGGTTGAGCTGGAGTCGAAGCCGGGGAAGGGAACAACGCTGCGGCTGCGGATTCCGCTGACGCTGGCGATTATTCCGGCGCTGATTGTGCGCAGCCTGGGGCAGAGTTTTGCGCTGCCGCAGGGGGCGCTTTCGGAGCTGGTGCATATTCCGCCGGAGCGGTATGGGTCAGAGATCGAGTGGATTGAAGGGGCGCCGCTGTATCGGCTGCGCGGAAATCTGTTGCCGCTGGTGTTTCTGGATCGGATGTTGAAGCCGGGGATGAGTGGCAAGGCTGGAGCGGAGCGGGACAACTTCATTGCGGTGCTGGACGTGGATGGCCGGCGATTCGGACTGGTGGTGGACGGGCTGGCGGACCCGGAAGAGATTGTGGTGAAGCCGCTGAGCGGGGTGTTGAAGTCGATCGGGTTGTATTCGGGAGCGACGGTGCTGGGGAGCGGGGATCTGGCGCTGATTCTGGATCCGAGTTCGATTGCGACGCGTGGAGGCGTGAGCATGCGGGTCGAAGAAGAGCGCGCGGAACTGGCCGGGCAGACGGAGGAGAACGGTTTGAAGGGCGCGGAGTATCTGCTGGTCGAGGCGGCCGAGCGTCGGGCGGCGATTGCGCTGGGCGACGTGCTGCGAATCGAGCGGATACCGGTTTCTCGGATCGAGTACATGGGCTATCGGCCGGTGTTGAACTTCGAGGGGCAACTGTTGCCGGTGGAGGACTCTGGCGGTGTGCTGGCGACGTTGGGCGGGAACGCGGAGGCACAGTTGACGGTGGTGGTTTGTCGGGATGGAAATCGTCACGTGGGGGTCGCGGTGAGCGCGGTGCTGGATGTGGCCTCGGGCGGGGATCTCTTTGAAGCAGGGACGCAGCAGGCGGCGGGTGGCGTGACGCTGTTGAAGGAGCGCGTGACGGGGATTGTGGATTTGAGCGGAGTGCAGCCGCTGCCGGTTCAGGCGGCGGGCGAGATGCAGCAGTCGGAGTGGAATGCACTGCCGGAGGGGGTTCGATAAGCATGGAAAACGAGCGGACGAGCGAGCAGGGATTGCAGACGAGTGGAATGCCGGGGATGCGGCGACAGAAGAAGGCGACGGGGACGCTGGTCGAGGTGTGTTCGGTGCGTGTGGGCGAGACGCTGTT
>JAJZFR010000335.1 GCA_021805265.1 Acidobacteriota bacterium
CGATGGGATTCAGGTCTGCCCGCTGGAGGTTTTCGACGATGGTGATCTCCATCGCCTGTTCGTCGGAGACCTGGCGGAGAATAGCGGGAACGGTTGGCAGTCCAGCTTTCTGCGCGGCCAGCCAGCGGCGTTCTCCCGCAATCAACTGGTATCGCCCGCCGGGTAGGGGTCGGACGAGAATCGGCTGAATGACGCCGTTTGCGGTGATCGAGCTGGCAAGCTCTTCGAGGAGTTTTTCGTCGAAGTGGGTGCGTGTCTGGAAGGGATTTCGCTCGATGAGCTGGACGGGCAGATCGAGTGGTTTTCCGTGCTCGGTGTCGCGGGGCGTCGCGGAACTCTCGGATCGCGAACCGGGTGCACGCGGCAGTAGGCTGTCGAGGCCCTTACCCAGGGCGCGTCGTTCGATGGGGGATTTTTTGGGGTCGTTGGAATTGGCAGGGATGGGAGCCACAGGATTTCCTCGCTTGGGGGCGCAGCCTATCACATTTGGCGTGGAGCGCCACAGAATTGTTCCACGTGGAACAATCTTAACCTGCTTTCCTCCCGAAAATGCTCCACGTGGAACATTTTCGGGAAGCAGATCAGCGGTGTGCGGCAAAGATGAAGGCTTGCGCGCTCTGATGGACTGCGAGAGCCCACGAGGAACACCGATGGGACTTGGCGGAAATACGGGAAAGGAAGGAAATGCCGGGAAATGGCGGGGAATGACGGAAAATGACCGCCTGAGTGACCCGGTTATTCGCTATACGGCCAGAAGCGGACCTTCTGGGAGCTTTCAGCGTTCAACCTGGACGCCTGCCGCGACGCTTCCTTTGGATTCGGAATCTGATTGCGCTCCATATATTCGGCGGCGAGGTCAAAGTAAGCCTCCGCTCCGCGCGAGCGCGGATCGTAGAGCGCGACGGGCTTTCCGTGACTCGGCGCCTCGGCCAGGCGGATATTCCGCGGGATGACGGTGCGGAAGAGCCGGTCCTTGAAGTACTCGCGGAGGGTTTCAGTCACTTGTTGCGCGAGGATGGTTCGGTCGTCGTACATGGTCAGCAGGACGCCTTCGATCGTAAGCCCAGGATTGAGCGAGGCGCGGACGCGTTCCAGGGTCGAGACCAGCTCGGAGATGCCCTCCAGCGCGAAGTACTCGGCCTGCATCGGCACAATCAGGCTGTCGGACGCGGCCAGGGAGTTGAGCGTGAGCAGGTCGAGCGCGGGTGGGCAGTCGAGAATGATCAGGTCGAAGCTGGTTTTGAGCGTTGCCAGTGCATCGCGCAGGCGGGTGGCCCGGTTGTCGGCGCTGGCCAGCTCGATATTGGCTCCGGTGAGGTTCTTGCTTCCGGGGAGGATGGTCAGATTGTCAACCTGGGTTGGGATAAGGGCCTGTTCCGCAGGAATTTCACCCGTGAGCACGTCATAGACCGAGACGCGCTGGTCGTCCCTGGCAAAGCCGAGGCCGGAGGTGCAGTTGGCCTGAGGGTCGCAGTCCACGAGCAGAATATGCAATCCACTGATGGCGAGTGAGGCGGCCAGGTTGATCGCAGTGGTGGTCTTTCCCACGCCGCCTTTTTGGTTGACGATTCCGAGTATCTTGCTCATAGGTATTCAGAGTACACGTGGGGGGAGTTTGTTGGAAGGATAGGGGGAGATTGGTGGCAGATTGGTGCGTCAATCTTGTCTACCAAAATGCTCCACGTGGAGCATTTTGGTACTTGAGAACGACCCGTTTCAGGAAAACTCGAATCGTCGCAAATGATGGCGAAAATTAGGCGAACACGAGTTGCCCCAGGAGCATACACCTGCTACTGGAGGATTCCATCCGGATCAATGGCATCCAATTGAATCGGTAAATCGTTTTATCTATTCCCGAATTTTCTGCCAAACCTGCCAGCCGCTCGCGCTCCGCCGTCGTGCTCAAAATCGCCAGCCAGCCCTCGTTCGCAACCAGACGGGCCGCCGCTGGAACGGCAACCTCCATCCGGTCAACCGCGCGGAGGGTCACGCAGGAGAATTTCTGCCCCAGCAGCTCCGCCCGGTCGCCATGGACCTGGACCGGAATCTGAAGGGTACGCACTGCCTCGCGGAGAAAGGCCGCTTTCTTGTGTTGCGATTCGGCCAGGGTGACGGCGATCTCCGGGCGACAGAGCGCGATGGGCAAGCCGGGAAATCCGGCTCCCGAGCCGAAGTCCAGCAGGGTCGAGATACCGGCCGGCAGAGCGCGCGCGCAGAGAATGCTTTCGACAAAGTGGCGGCGCTGAATGGTCTCGGCATCGCGGATGGCGGTCAGGTTGGTGCGAGCATTCCAGCGCAGCAGCAGTGCGAGGTAATCATCGAATCGGGTCAGTTGCTCTGGGGAAAGCGGCGCGGCCAGAGACGAGTCCGCGTGGGCGGCGAGGAACGCGTTGAGGGGGTGGACGTTGGTCATCGGATTGAGGGCTGCCTGGATGCAGGGCTGCGTGTCTGGTGCTCAGGTAATTGTAGATGTGCTGCAGTTGTGGAATCAGCGGAAGGGGATGGAAATAGGAGAGATTGCGGACCTGCGCGCAATCGAGCCATATTCGCGGTCTGCCGTGTGGCTGATGCGGCAATTGTCCTCGCTTGGTTCGTACACAGATATGGCCTGACGAAGGATATGCCGCACGAGGGTCAACGTCCTGCTCAATCAGGGGTGGGATGGACAGGCTGAGCCACCAGTCGCACACCGAGCGCGGCGCAAACGCGGCTCACGGTGTCGAATCGCGGGGC
This sequence comes from Acidobacteriota bacterium, assembly GCA_021805265.1. GTDB lineage: Bacteria > Acidobacteriota > Terriglobia > Terriglobales > Acidobacteriaceae > Acidicapsa. The sequence continues at coordinate 2,734 of JAJZFR010000335.1, forward strand.
GCTATCGGGGCGCAGAGCTTTGTACAGGGCCTCCCGCGTGATCCCCGCTGTCTTGGCAATCTCCGTCATGCCGCGGGCACGGGCAATGTCCCCCAGCGCCGATGCCAGCAAAGCCGCATCATTGGCCTCCAGAATGTCGGTCAGATAAGCAGCGATGGCGGCCTCGCTGTCGAGATAGTGTGCTGCGTCGAACTCGGGCAGGTCAGCGACCCTGATACGTTTGATAGCTTTTTTCAAGATTTTTCTCCGCTCAATCCAGTAACGCGGCCAGTGCCTTGGCCCGTTTGATGTCTTTCTTCTGCGTTCGTTTCGAGCCGCCAACGAGCAGCACAATCAGCTGCGTCCCGCGTTGTGTGAAGTACAGTCGCCATCCTGCGCCCAAATGGATGCGCAACTCCGAAACGCCCTCACCCACAGGCTGAACGTCTCCCATCAAACTGCGTTCCAATCGTTTGATTCTGGCGACGATCACGCCGCGTACCGTTTCATCCTTCAATCCGTCGAGCCATGCGGTGAATTCAGGCAATGGGCGGATCGAGAACATAGGTCAACTGTAATCGACCGATTACATTACTGTCAACTCAGAGAAGGCGCTGACAGTAACCTCCCGATGTGGTGGTCCGTCGAGAGAACTACCGTCGAGCGGAGGTAACTGTTGGCCGTCGTCGTCTGGTATTCAAACGATGCATGGCGGGCTGCGCGTGGGCCAGTACGGTACACTGCCGGGGATGGTGGACGATGCGGAAGCAGATTTGCTGCGGTAGGGATGAACGGACGCACGGAGGAGACAGGATGATGAGAGGGATGCGTAAATGGATGCGTGGCGGAATGCTGCCGAGGGTTCAGATGGCGTTGCTGGCCGCTGGGCTGTCGATAGCTGGCGCGGCGGGGATTGCCCATGCAGCTGAACACGGGAAAACGCTGACGGTCGAGGATATTTTTGCGCACGGGCCGCTGATCGGCCACCCGCCGGAAGACTTTGTGTGGTCGCCGGATGGCGCGCGCCTCACCTATCTCGGGGCCGAGGGCCTGATGCAGATTGACGCCGTTAGCGGCCAGTCGAGCGTTCTGGTCGCGCAGTCGAAGATCGCTACGTTTTCCGCTG
>JAJZFR010000158.1 GCA_021805265.1 Acidobacteriota bacterium
CTGAAGGAGCGGCGACCGCTGATCCTGTGTGTGCGAGAGACGCCGTTCAACCGGATTCACCTGCGCAACATGCAACTGGCGGCGGAGGCTGGCGCAGTGATTTTTCCGGTGATCCCGGCGTTTTACAGCCGCCCGGTGGATTCGGACGAAATGGCGCGTCAGTTTGTGTGCCGTGTGCTCGGGCACATCGGGCTGCCGCAAGCGGGGGCTTACGTGTGGAAGGCGGACGAGTAGAGCGTCTGGGTGGGATTATTTTTCTGCCGAAGCCTGGGAGTCCGCGACGTTTTGCTGGCGGAGTCGCCAGGCTTTTTCGATGACATCGAGGGTGAAGCGTTCGAGGTCGAGCGGGTTGGATTGTTGCCACTCGTCGCGGGTGATCCAGCGGGCCTGGGCTGCGTCGCTGGCGGCGTGGAGTGAGCCGCCCGTGAGCGCGCAGAGGTAATCGACCAGGATGTAGTGGTAGCGGACGCGGTGGTCGGGCGACGGGTTGCGGTGAATTCGTTCTGCGACCTCGACGATCGCGAGCGGCTCGATTTCAAGGCCGGTTTCTTCGCGAGTCTCGCGGCAGACGGCGTCGGCGAGGGATTCGCCGAGTTCGACCAGGCCGCCGGGGATAGACCATCGTCCTTTGGCTGGCTCGGTGGCTCTCTGGATGAGCAGGAGCGCGCCATCGGCGTCGAAGACGATGGCACCGACACCGACCCGTGGGGTGGATGGGTATTCGCGAGAGGGGTTGGCGTCCACGGGGTTTCTCAACCGAGATTACGGGATGCTTTTCATGGGTTGTTCAATGGCGAAGGTCTGCTTGCCGTCTTTTTCGGCGTAGGCCCAGAGACCGTGGAAGTTCTGGCGGAGTTCGGGATGAACGCGGAGGAGAGCGCTCATGACGGCGACGGCCTCGGCGCGCGCGGCGACGGGGTCTGTGATGCCGCTGCCATCGTAGGTGAGTGCGAGGTCGGCGCTGTGCAGGGTGGTATCGAGCCGGACGGCGGTGAGCTTCCAGGTTTTGCCCGCGTCGGTGCCAGTGCCGGAGAGCACGAGCGGCAGGGAGTGCGCGGGCTGGGTAAGCTGCTGCTGTTCGCTGTCGAGTTTTTCGAGGTTCGGCGAGGCGAGAAATTCGACCGGCAGGAGGAGCCATCGGGCGGCGTCATAACTGAACCAGGCGCTCCAGTAGTCGGTGGTTTTGGCGTCGGCGCGGGCCTGTTTCCAGAAGGCGACGCCGTCCTGTCCGTCGAGCGCGCCTTCGCGAGCGTAAAGTCCGCCGAGCTTCCAGCCATGATCGTCGGCGAGGATGAAGGCGAGCTGGCCCGCGAGCGGGGTGTTGAGATAGTCGCCGATCATGAGGGCGTAGCGGCCCGGCGGCAGGCTGTGGAGATTGACGGTGACGGTGAGGGTGCTGTCGGAGTTGGTGCAGAAGAACTCGGTATCGGCGGCGGTTTTCTGGTCCGTGGCGTCGAGCAGATACATGGTTCGCCAGTGAAGCTGCCCGCCCGGAAAGAGCGGTTTGGAGCTGAGGACAACGCTCTGGATGGTCTCCCAGTCGTTGCTGATGGCGGGCAGAAGCGCGGCCTGGACGGCTGCGGTGTTCTGGGTGGCCACGGCTTCGGCGAGTGGGTTGGCCACGGCTAGCAGGGCTTCGCGGTCGGCGGCGGTGAGCATGCCCTGGGTGGTGCAACTGGCGGCGTAGAGCTTCCCCGCGGAACCGAAGATGGCCAGCAGCAGGAGCAGCGCGCAACCGACGCGTGGAAATCGAGAATTCACCTTGAGAACTCCTTGAGCGCGAACCGCAAATACTTGCAATTGGCAGGATGAGCGGTTGCCGAACATTGCTAGTCTAGTACAGCAGGGGGCAAGTTGCTTTTCGATTCCGGGATTGCGGTTTCGCGATTCAGGACCGGAGGAAGGAAGCAACTGGCGAAAGGCGGATGGTTGCGCAGAGGCATTGATCGACGGGGTGTGGTTTGGGGAATTTGTGGGATTGCGTCGCTGTGTCTGGTGGTTTGTATTTTCGCAGCGTCGGGAGATGCGCAGACGGCTGGGCAAGCTGTTTCCGGTGTCCGTCAGAGCGCCCCGAAGACTGCTCGGCAGACAGCGGGAAAACGGAGAAAGCCGCGGGCCGGCGATGTGTCGGTAAAGCCGCAGGCCAAGCCGATGTTGCTGGCTGCGTCGCCCGCAACGCCAACGCCACCAGCGCCACCAGCAGCACCGAACTGGCCCGCTCTGTCCAGCGCAAAGCCTGCTGAAGTTCACTGGGACGGGAAGACCCTGAGCGTGACGGCGGAGAATTCGAGTTTGCAACAGATACTGCAGGCGGTTTCGGCGGCGAGCGGGGTTGCTGTGGAAGGCATGGGAAGCGATCAGCGTGTGTTTGGCAGCTATGGACCGGCGCCGGCGCGCGAGGTGTTGTCGGAGCTGCTGGAAGGCTCGGGATATGACCTGCTGATGGTCGGGGACCGGGGCGATGGCAAGCCGCTGAAGGTTCTGTTGACAGCGCGCGGCGCGGCTGCTGCTCCGTCGAGACCGGCGTACTCGGCGGCTGGTGCGGGTGCTGTCGGTGCCGCAGGGAATTCGGGTGCGACGGGTAGCGGGGAGGGCGAGCTTATCAATCCCGAAGCGCCACATCCCGGACAGTGGACGGTGGGCAAGCAGCCGACCCCCCCGGAGCAAGCCGGCGAGCAACCGGATGCACCCCAGAGCGCGCCGAATGTCGGCAATCTGACTCCGCAGCAGTTCATCGAGCAGCGGATGCATCAGGTGAACCAGCAGAATGCCGCTCAGCAGCAACAGCAGCCGCCGCAGTGACAATGCGGATGACGGCCACTTTGACAGGCTGAAAGTGCTGCTGGATAGGCACCTGCACGACCCTGATAATCAAAGATGTGCATTGGATCCGGAATGTGACCCTGATTACGTTGTTTGTTCGTTGGATTTTTCCTGCGGCGACGTGGCTGCTTGCTGCGGGCTGGGCGTGGCGAGCGTTGCTGTGGCGGCTGCATCGGGGCGAAATCGCCAATCTGGCGGCTGGTCAGGGTGATTTCGGGCAACGTGATGAACGCGCCGAACTCGTTCCATCACCGGAGTTGACGGTGGTTGTTCCGGCCTGCAACGAGCAGGACAAGATCGAAGCGACGCTCCGTTCGCTGCTTGCTTCCGAGGATGTCCGGTTGCAGATCATCGCGGTAGACGATCGCTCGACGGACGAGACCGGGGCGAGGATGGATCGGGTTGCGGGCCGGGTGGCGGCGGATCTGGATGGCGGCAGCGGCGATATGGGGCACCGGTTGCGCGTGTTGCACATCCACGAGTTGCCAGCGGGCTGGCTGGGCAAACCGCATGCGCTGGCGACTGGCGCTGCGCTGGCCGAGACGGAGTGGATTCTGTTTACGGATGGGGATGTCGAGTTTGCGCCGCAGGCGCTGGGCCTTGCGCTGCGCTACGCCGAGCAGGAGCAGGCGGATCATCTGGTGATGATGCCGGAGTGGATCGCCAACAGCCGGGCGGAGATTGCCTTGCAGGGGGCCATGCATGCGCTTTCGTCGTGGGGATTGCGGATGTGGAAGGTTGCCGATCCGGGAGAGCAGGATTTTGTGGGCATAGGCGCGTTCAACCTGATGCGGCGTTCGAGTTATGAGGCGCTGGGTGGCTTTGCCGCGCTGCGGATGGAGGTGCTCGAAGACCTGCGTATGGGCTGGCTGGTGAAGCGTTCAGGGATGCGGCAGCGCGTGGCGTATGGGCAGGATTTGGAGACCAGTCTGGTTCGAGTGCGCTGGGCTGACGGGGCGTGGGGTGTGGTGCGGAATCTGGAGAAGAATCTGTTTGCCCTGTATCGCTATC
>JAJZFR010000356.1 GCA_021805265.1 Acidobacteriota bacterium
CTGAACCCGTTCCCGAGCTATATCTACGTACTGCTGAACCACATCGCAACCGTAACCGATACGGTCGTGTGTTATCGCAGCGATGACGCTCGATCCAACGCCCATATATGGGTCGAAGACCGCATCGCCGGGATTGGTGAGCGCGAGCACCAGACGCTCGACCAACTCGACGGGGAACTGGCAGGGGTGGATGGTTTTCTCCACGTGGTTGTTCTTGACGTTGGGGAAAATCCAGACATCGCCGGGATTCTTGCCGAGCGGATTGCCGGAAAGCTGGCCGATCTTTGGGCCTTTGAAGTATTTCTTGCCGGGATATTTTGCGGGCACGCGAATGGGGTTGAGGTGGAAGAGATAATCGTCGGATTTGGTGAACCAGAGGATGGTTTCGTATCTTCCGGAGAGTCTTTTGGAGCAGTGCAGTCCATGCTCGAAGTGCCAGACGATCCGGTTGCGCAGGTGGAGGCCATGCTCACGAAAAATGGGGTAGAGCACCATGTCGAGGGGAAAAATCTCGCCATCCTGAACATGATTTCCAACCTGCCAGCAGAGGGAGCCGGACGGATGAAGCAAACGGACGCACTCGGAGATGACCTGCGCCTGCTGAGAGACATAGCTGTCGAGCGAACGCTTGCGCTCATAGGATTTGCCGATGTTGTATGGGGGCGAGGTGACGATCAACTGCATGGAAGCAGCGGACAGGGGGCGCATGAAATCGAGATTGTCCTGACACCGCAGGTGGGCTTGTGTCTCCCGATGGAACTGGAAAAGCGTTGCGGGCGTCATGGCGGTATTGTACACAGACGCCCACGTAGGCGTTTCCGTTAACGGGGCTACTTATCGGGTGGGACGACGGGCAGATCGAGGAAGGTCGAGTGATCGGCCGAGTGCCAGATGCGCTGAGTGGCTTTCTGAAAGTCAGCGGGTTTGGCGAAGAAGATATTGGGGACGAAGGTCTGGGGGTTGCGGTCGTAGAGCGGGAACCAGGCTGACTGGACCTGAACCATGATCCGGTGGCCGGGCAGGAAGAGATGGTTGGCGGTGGGCAGGGCGAATTTGTAAGCAAGAGGCGTGTTTGCGGCGAGGGGTCTGGCCTCGGTGAGGCTTTCGCGGTAGCGTCCGCGGAAAATGTCCATGGCTACGGGAAGCTGATAGCCGCCGAGATCGGGGTCACCGGCGACCTGGTCCGGGTAGACGTCGATGAGCTTGACGACCCAGTCGGAGTCGGTTCCGGAGGTGGAGGCGACAAGATGGACGATGGGCTCGCCGGAGATGCGCAGCGGCGCGTTGAGCGGGTCGGAGGTATAGCTGACCACATCGGTGCGTCCGGAAAATTCGCGCTGGTCATCGACCAGCCAGCGCACCCAGGAGAGATTGGGCGTGTAGCCTACTGGCTGGCTGGGGCGGAGGCGAAAAGGAACGGGTTTGGCCGGGTCGGAGACGTATTCATCGAACGCGGCACCTTGGGATGAGGCGACGGGCTGGGCGAAGCTGAGCTTGCCTTCCGCAGCGAGGTAGAGCGGGGTGGCTTTGGGCGCGCATCCATTGGCGCAGCCGGAGGGCCAGTCGGCGAGCTGTTGCCAGCGATTGGCTCCGGTTTCAAAGGCATTGACGCGGGCCACGGTCTGGGCAGGTGGGTTGTCCTGAAGGTAGTGGGCAAGGAACGGCGCGAGGATGCGGGTACGGAAGTAGAGGCCGGTGTCGCTGTTGAATGGAATCGCTCCGAGCGAGCTGGCCGGATCGATCTCCTGACCGTGGTGCCAGGGTCCGAGCACGAGGAAGAGATTCTGTTTCGCGGTGGCGGTCTGGGCGGCGTTGACGGCCTTCCAGACGGCAATGGCACCGTAGATATCCTCCTGGTCCCAGAGGCTTGCGACGAGCATGGTGGGGACGGTGAGAGGCTGTGCGGCGAGAATCCGGTCGACTGCCTGATCGGACCAGAAGCTGTCATAGGCGGGATGGGCGACGATCTTGCGCCAGAAGCCGATCTGGTCCATGGCGCGCTGTTTGCCGAGTTCTCCGGCCGTGCCCGCGCGCATGTACATGTCGTAGTCGTCGAAGGTGCTGGTGAGCCATTTGGCGGAGTTGTCGCGGGTGGCGGTCTGCTCGTAGATGTAGGGCAGGTTCTGCTGGCGGAAGGCGCCGTTGTGGAACCAGTCGTCTCCGCGCCAGCCATCGACCATGGGGTTCATGGGCACGACGACTTTGAGCGCGGGGTGGGGGTGGACGAGCGGCATGAGCGAAAGGAAGCCGTCGTAGGAGATGCCGAGGACGCCGACTTTGCCGTTCGATTCGGGGGTGTTGTGGACCAGCCAGTCGATGGTGTCGTAGGTGTCGGTGGATTCGTCGACCGGAGTGGGGTTGAGAGGACCATGGAGCGGGCGGTTCATGACATAGTCGCCCTCCGAGCCGTACTTGCCGCGAATGTCCTGGATGACGCGGATGTAACCGCCGTCAACAATGGTTTCAACAGCGTTGTCATAGCCCCAGAGGGTGGACCCGAGATGGGTGCTGGGAGAGTTGGCGGAGAGGACATCGGCGTTGTAGGGGGTGCGTGTGAGCAGGATGCCGGCGTGCTTTGCGCCGATGGGAACCAGGATGACGGTGTGGAGCTTGACGCCGTCGCGCATGGGGATCATGACAGCGCGGCGCTGGTAGTCCATGCCGTGGTCCGAGGGCTGGAAGCGGGTTGGGGTCTCGCTGGGGTAATCGGGATACTGGGGCGCGGATTGGGCACGGGCGGTCGAGACGCCAGCGAGCGAGAGCAGGCAGAGCGTGGCGGCAAGACGGGTAACGCGGAGCGGCATTGCATACAGGAACATGGCATGGCCTCGGGAAGACGATACCTGACGCTACCATGGCGGGGCGGGGATGCGGGAAGGATTTTCGCGTGGGGGTGAGGCGGTTTTGTCCTGGCGGCGGAGAGAGTCTTCCGGGCTTGTTATCTGGTTGCCGGTCGCAGGATGCGGAGGACGGGGTGTCCGTCGAGATTTTCTAGGGGAAAGTAGACGAGGTGAGTGGCGGGATCGACGGCGACGGTGTGGGCGCGGGGCATGTGGAGGGTGTCGAGGAGTGTGAGTGCGTGGTCGCGGTACTGGAAGACGTTGACGGTGCCGGACTCGGCGGAGACGTAGAGGCGCTTGAGGCCGGAGTCGAAGGCGAGCACGTCCGGATCGTCGCCGACCGAGTAGGGATGGGCGAGGATGCGCATGGTTTTGAGATCGACGAGAGCGAGGGAATGATTGCCTTCGCCAGCGACGAAGGCGACGCCGTCGTCGGGATCGAGCGCGATGCCGTGGGGGTCTTCGATGCCGGGCAGGTCGTAGCGGGCGAGGATCGAGTTGCTGGCGGGGTCGATCGAGACGAGCTGATTGAGATGGTGGACGGCGACCAGGATGCGGTTGGCGGTGGGGTCAAAGACGGTGTTTCCCGCGCCGCCGCCGAGCGGGATGTTGGCGACGAGCGTGTTGGTTGCGGCATCGACTACGGCATCGAGGCCGGCGTGTTCGTCAGAGACGAAGAGCTTGCGCTGGGCGGGTGCGTAGGCGACGCCGTCGGGATAGCTGATTGGCCCGGCCTCCCCGACGATTTTCAGGGTTTGGGAATCGACGGCGATGAGTTTGTGGTCGCCGGTAGCCGAGGCGTAGATCCGATTTGTGGCAGGCACGGCGAGGACGCCGTGAACGCGGCGGAAGCCATCGAGATTGGCGAGGACGCGGCGGGCGCGGAGGTCGAAGACGACGAGGTGATCGTCGTTCATGTGAGCGATGTAGAGGCGATGGTTGGCGGAGTCCAGGCTCTGGTAATCGAAGCGGACGGCTGCGCCGGGCAGGGGAATGTCGGCGACGGTGGCGAGGGCAGAGTGGCCGTTGGTGGCTTGGGCAGGCTGTGCGAAGCAGACTGTGGCGGCGAGCGTGGCCGCGAAGACCGAGTGGAGTACGGTTTGAAGCATGGTCATCGGGGGCACCGAAATCAACGGAAGGGCCGTCATGGGCCGGATCCGGATGGTCAGAAGGCGGCGCTTGCGGCGCGTGGGGAGATGCCGCTGAGTTCGGCGGCGCGGGCCTCGGCGTAGGCGGCGGCACCGAGGAGGGCGGCGCGGCTCTCGAGGATGACGCGGACCGGCATGTTGATGAGCAACTGGCTGAGGCGGCCCTTGTCGGTGAAGGACTTCATGAAGGCACCGTCCCTGAGCTTTTCGAGGATGCGCGGCGCGATGCCGCCTCCGACGTAGAATCCGCCGATGGAGAGGACTTTGAGGGCGAGGTTGCCGCTTTCGGCACCGTAGGCGGAGACGAACATGTCGAGCGTCTTCTCGCAGATTTCGCTTTTCGCGGTGAGGGCAAGTTCGGCGATGACGGCGTTGGGGTCTTCGCTGGTCATGCGGTCACGGAGCCAGGCTGGCTCTTCCATGCCGCGGACGTCGCGGAGAAAGTCGTAGATGTTGGTGATGCCCATGCCGCTGACGACGCGCTCGAAGCTGATGCGGCCCTGGTATTTCTGTTTGAGGTAGCGAAGGAGATCGAATTCGTCTTCGTTGCGTGGAGCGTAATCGCAGTGGCCGCCCTCGCTGGGCATGGGGACGTGCATCTTGCCGTTCCAAAGCAGGATGCCTTCGCCGAGGCCGGTTCCGGCGGCGATGAGTGCGCGGTTGCCGATCTGTCGCGGATCGCCCTCGGAGAGGGTGAATATCTGGTCGGGGGTGAGTTCGGCGATGCCGTAGCCGTTTGCCTCGAGGTCATTGATGAGGAAGACGTGATCGATTTTGAGAGCGTGGGAGAGTTCGCGGCTGTCGAGTGTCCAGGGGAGATTGGTGAGGCGGAGGCGTCCGTCGCGGACCGGACCGGGGACGCCGAAGCAGGCGCTCGAAACCGACTCGCCAGAGAGGAACTCGCGGACGATCTCTTCAAGGCCGGCGTATTCGCGGGCCGGATAGCGGGCGTCGCGGGTGTGTTGCAGTCTGCCGTTGGTGAAGTCGTAAAGGGCCAGATGTACTTTGGTGCCGCCTACATCGCCAGCAAGAATCATCGAGTTCGCTCCAAAAGGCCGGTACCATCGGCATCAACGGGCGGAAGATGCTCCGCCGCAGCCTGGTCCAGAATCAAAGTGAGTATACCGCTTGCGGGCCAGATGAGTTGGGAAGGGAGTCGTTCGACATCGCCGGGGCCGAGGAAGACTTCGCTGAGGACCTGTGCTTTGTCCGCGCCGCCGATGAGGAAGAAGACCTCGCGGGCCTGATTGATGACCGGCCAGGTGAGGGTGACGCGCCAGGTGTCCTTCTGGGGGACGTGGTTTGCGGCGACGAGGCGGCTCATGTCGTGAATGGCTTCGGTATGAGGAAAAAGGGACGCGGTGTGGCCGTCATCGCCCATGCCGAGGGCGATGATGTCAAAGCGGGGCGACTCGGCACCTTCCAGGCGAAAGCTGGCGCGGATTTCGAACTCGTATTCGTCGGCGGCTTTCTGGGGGTCGAGTTCGCCCTGGATGCGGTGAATCTGCTCCGGTTTGAGGTAGAGCTTGTCGAGCAGGGCCTCACGGGTCATGCGGTAGTTGCTGTCAGGGTGGTCGGGCGGGACCATGCGCTCATCGACCCAGAAAAGTTCGAGCGCATCCCAGGGCATGCGCTGGCGAAAAGGGTGATCGGGATCGGCGAGCAGGGCGAACATGGTTTTGGGCGTGGAGCCGCCGGAGATGGCGATGCGCACACGGCCCCGCGCGGCAAAGGCCTCTTCGGCAAGCTCGACCATGTGTTCGGCCCCGCGCCAGGCCAGGCTGGCATGATCCGACTCGACGACATAGGAAATCTTCAGTACGGGCGGCATGATAGCTCCTGGAGAGAAAAGGGTGAAACGGCTCTCGGAAAAAGGGCAAGCGCTTCGACGGGAAGCGTTGGAACTGAGCTATAAAAAAGTTGAGCGAATTCCTGGCGCATGTGGATGAATCCAGTCAGAGTTTGCGCCAGGCGCGGTTTTCCTGTTCCATCATGTGTTCGGCGCAGTCCGGTCCCCAGCTTCCGGCAAAGTAGTTGGGAAAGACGTCGGGCGTCTTGGCGGCCCAGGCTTCGAGGATAGGGGTGTACAAGGCCCAGGTGGTCTCGACGCCGTCGCGATGGGCGAAGAGCGTCTGATCGCCCAGCATGGCGTCGAGGAGCAGCCGCTCGTAGCCGTTGGCGGAGGATTTGCCAAAGGCCGAAGAGTAGTCAAAGTCCATGTTGACGGGGCAGATGGAGATGTTCTGGGTGGAGGGCACCTTGGCTCCGAAGCGCAGCGAGATGCCCTCGTCGGGCTGAATGCGCATGGTGATGACGTTTGGCTCGATCTCCTGGCATGGGCCACCGTGGAGGCTGCGATTGAAGAGCATGAGGGGCGGCTGTTTGAACTGGATACTGATCTCGGTGGCGCGTTTTTTGAGGCGCTTGCCGGCGCGGAGATAGAAGGGCACGCCAGCCCAGCGCCAGTTGTCGATCTCGAGGCGCACGGCGGCGAAGGTTTCGGTGCCGGATTCGGGGCTGACGCGATCCTCTTCCCGGTAGCCTTTGACCATGACGCCATCGACCTTGCCCGGTCCGTACTGTCCGCGGACCGCGTGCTTGATGGGGATGGCGGGAATGGCCTGCCAGGCCTTGAGCTTTTCGCGACGCACGCTTTCCGCCTCGAAGGAGACGGGCGGCTCCATGGCGACAAAGCTGAGCAGCTCCATGACGTGGTTCTGGACCACATCGCGCAGCGCGCCCGCTTTTTCGTAGAACGGCCCGCGACCTTCGACGCCCAGGGTTTCGGCGGCGGTGATCTGGACGTTGTCGATATAGTTGCGGTTCCAGATCGGCTCGAAGATGCCGTTGCCGAAGCGGAAGACGAGGATGTTCTGAACAGTCTCCTTGCCGAGATAGTGGTCGATGCGGAAGACCTGTTTTTCCTCGAAGACGGCGTTGACGCGGCGGTTGAGTTCTTTGGCGGAATCGAGGTCGTGGCCGAAGGGTTTTTCGATGACGACGTGGACGGTGCCGCTTTCTGGAGTGGCCATGCCGTGGGCACCGAGGTTCTCGACGATTTCCGTGAAGTAGTCGGGGGCTGTGGCGAGGTAAAAGAGGCGGTTGCCGCCGATTCCCGCCTCCTTGGCGATGCGGTCAAGCTCGGCATCAAGGCCAATGTATCCCGCCGGATCGTCAAAGTTCATGGCGAAGTAGTGAACCTTTCGGATGAAGGCGTCGAGTCTGGGGTCGTCCTTGGCGGCATCGCCGAACTCGACCACGCCCTCGCGCATGTCGGCGGCAAACTCGTCGCCCAGGGTACGCCGGGCGACGCCGACGATGGCGAACTCCTTTGGCAGCAGATTGACCTGTTCGAGGTGGAAGAGCGCGGGAAGCAGCTTGCGCTTGGTCAGATCGCCGGAGGCGCCAAAGATGACCAGAATAGTCGGCTCGGGGATGCGCTCCAGAGCCGCTGGCACTTTGGACAGGTCCTCAGCGTGAATCTTTACCTGCGTCGTAGCCATGGTTTTTTCCTTTCGTTTTGTTGTTGCGAAGAGTCGGAGTGTTGCATGGTCTTCGAGTCTGGCAGGGGTCAGCTTTTCTTGACGGCGTGGCCGCCAAAGGCGTTGCGCATGATGGACAGCATGCGGTCGGTGAAGTTGTTGTCTTCGCGCGAGCGGATGCGGCGGATGAGGCTCTCGGTGATGACCGGGGCGGAGACGTTGAGATCGATGGCTTCAAAGACGGTCCAGCGGCCCTCGCCGGAGTCGGAGACGTAGGCCTCGAGACCATCGAGGGTGGGGTTGTGTTTGAGCGCCTCGGCGGTGAGGTCGAGCAGCCAGCTTCGCACCACGCTGCCGGTGCGCCAGATGTCGGCGACCTGGGCCAGGTCGAGATTCATGGACTCCTTCTTTTCGAGGATGGTGAATCCCTCGGCGTAGGCCTGCATGAGGCCGTACTCGATGCCATTGTGGACCATCTTGGTGAAGTGGCCGGCACCGGCGGGGCCGACGTGTCCCCAGCCTTTGTCGGCGGCAGGGGCGAGGGCTTCAAAGATGGGCCGCAGGCGCTCGACGGGGTCCTTGTCGCCGCCGATCATCATGCTGTAGCCCTCTTTGAGCCCCCAGACGCCGCCCGAGGTGCCGACATCGACAAAGTTGAATCCCTTGGCGGTGGCCTCGGCGTGGCGGCGGATGGAGTCCTTGTAGTTGGAGTTGCCGCCGTCGATGAGGGTGTCGCCGGGGGCGAGGAATGGCTCGAGCTTGGCGATGGTCTCGTCGACCGGTGCGCCGGAGGGAACCATGATCCAGACGGCGCGGGGCGCGTCGAGCTTTTTCACCAGGTCTTCGAGGCTAGCCGCTCCGACGTTGCCCGAGGCGGCCAGTTTCGCCACGGCGTCGGGGCTGAAATCAAAGCCCACTACCTGATGGCCGCCCAGGCGAAGCCGCTCCGCCATGTTGCCACCCATCTTGCCGAGTCCAATCAATCCAAGCTGCATGTGCATTCTCCTTCGTTTTCTTCCCATTTGAGTGCTGTCCCTGTTGTGCTGTCCCAGTTGAGTGCTGTCCCAGTCGGGTGTTGCGGTTACGAGTTCCGTGCTGATGGAAGTGATCTAATCGCCATTCGGTGAACTACAAAATCTGCAAGGATTCGAGCGAGGCGCGCAGGGACGCTTCGCCGGTGAATTGAATTGCGCGCATGCCGGAGTGCATGGCTGCGGCTACATTGCCCGCGCGATCGTCGAGGAACAAGACCCGCTCGCCGGGGAGGCCGAGGATGTCGAGCGCACGGCGATAAATGGCCTGGTCGGGCTTGCGCAGGCCGAGATAGCAGGAACTGAACTGGACCTGAAAAAGGCCGCTGAGTCCGTAGGTTTCCATTCGATACTCATGGAGCAGACGGGACTCGTTGTTGAGCAGACCCAGCATCCTCTGAAACCTCTGGTGGTTGGATGCGGCAAGCGCCTCAAGCGTTCCACGGGCGCTGTCGGGGATGGGTTGCGAGGCCTGCTTCATGACGCGAACAAACTCTTCGCGGCTGAAGGGGCGAGGCTTGAAGAAGATGACCTGATCGAGATAGGCGTCGGGAGAGATGGCGTCCCGCTCCCAGGCGTCGTAGGGGTCGGGGTGACGGGCTTCGATCTCGGCCTGGTCGGAGGCGTCGAGCTGGAAGTGGCCGTAGACGGCGGCGCGTTCGAGGTGGTCCCAGCCGTTGGTGAGCAGTACGCCGCCGACATCGAAGAGGATGACTTCGATCTCGGGATGGACTGCGCTGCTGCTCATGGGGTTGCCCTCGGGGGATGCATTGGATGGCCTGGCGATGACGCCGGGCGGTCAGAGTTCTCTGGAGTATTTGGCCTCGATGGCCAGGACTTTGTTGTAGCGTCGGACGAAGCGCTCCTCGTTGGCACCGAACTTTGCGCCGATATAGGCATCGACCACGTCAAAGGCAGCGGCGGAACCGATGATTCTGGAGCCGAGGACGAGGACGTTCATGTCATCGTGCTCGACGCCCTGGTGGGCGGAGTAGTGGTCGTGACAGATGCCCGCGCGGATGCCGGGAATCTTGTTGGCGGCGACACAGACACCGACGCCGGAGCCGCAGATGAGGATGCCGCGCTGGGCTACGCCGGCGCGAATGGCGTCGCCGACAGCTTCTGCGGCGTCCGGATAGTCGGACGGCTGAGTGCTGTGGACGCCGAGATCGACAACCTCGTGGCCCGCTTTGGCGAGGTACTCGCGCACCTCCTCCTTGAGCGGGAAGCCGGCATGATCGGAACCGATAACCAGCTTCATGCTAAGCCTTTCCCAGGACTTTTTTGGCGGTGGCGGCGACGTTCTCGGCGGTGAATCCAAGCTCCTTGAGGACGCGCGGCGCAGGGGCCGAAGCGCCGAAGCGGTCAAGGCCGATGACGGCACCGTCGAGGCCGACATACTTCCACCAGCCGAGGGTAGAACCGGCCTCGATGGCGAGCCTGGGTACGCCGGACAGCAGGACGGAGGCGCGATACTCGGCGGTCTGCTCCTCGAATATCTTCCAGCTGGGCAGGGAAACGACACGGGCCATGATGCCCTCGGCGGCGAGGAGCTTGGCGCCATCGACGGCCTGCCAGAGTTCGGAGCCGGTGCCGATGAGGACGATGTCGGGTTTGGGCACGTCGGCGACGACGTAGCCGCCTCTGCTTGCGCCCGCGTAGGCGTCAATGGTGGCTGGGTCGAGGATGGGCAGGTCCTGGCGGGTGAGCGCCATGAAACAGGGTCCGGTGCGCTCGAGGGCGAGCCGCCAGACGGCCGCAGTCTCGTTGGCGTCGGCGGGGCGGAAGTCAGTCATTCCCGGCACGGCGCGGAGGGCCATCAGGTGCTCGATCGGCTCGTGGGTGGGGCCGTCCTCGCCGACCGCGATCGAGTCGTGGGTGAAGATGAACAGCGAATGGACGCCCATGAGCGCGGAGAGGCGCATGGCTGGCTTGCAGTAGTCGCTGAAAACGAAGAAAGTCGAGCCGAAGGGCACCAGACCGCCGTGGGCGGCCATGCCGTTGACTGCGGCGGACATGGCGAACTCACGGACGCCGAAGAAAATGTTGCGTCCCGCCGGGTCGGCGTGGAAGCTGGGGCTGTCCTTGAAGATGGTCTTGGTGGAGCTGGTGAGGTCTGCGGCGCCGCCGAACAACTCGGGAACGGTGGCGACGAGGGCGTTGAGCACCGCGCCGCCCGCGTTGCGGGTAGCCTGGGGCTTGCCCGCCGGGAAGCTGGGGATGGAGGTTTCCCAGCCCGCTTTGCGCTGGTTGGCCTGGGTGCGCACGAACTCGGCGGCGAGGTCGGGGTACTGCGCCTGATAACCGGCAAAAAGCTCGTTCCAGGCGGCTTCCGTGGCCTTGCCGCGGTCGATGGCGCTGCGCCAGTTGGCCAGAGCGGTCTCGGGAAGGACGAAGCTCTGGTCCTCGGGGAAGCCGAAGAATTTCTTGGTAGCGGCGACATTTTCCGCGCCCAGGGCCTCGCCGTGGACGCTCTTGGTGCCTGCCTTGGGGCTGCCGTAGCCGATGACGGTGCGGACGCCGATGAGAGTTGGCTTCGAGGTTTCGGCCTGAGCAGCGGCGACGGCGGCGGCCAGGGCGTCGAGGTCGTTGCCGTCGGCTACGCGCAATACCTGCCAGCCGTAGGCCTCGAAGCGCTTGTAGGAGTCCTCGGTAAAGCTGAGGCTGGTGGGGCCATCGAGCGAGATGAGGTTGTCGTCGTAGAAGAAGATGAGCTTGCCCAGGGCGAGCGTTCCGGCGAGCGAAGCCGCTTCGTGGGATACGCCCTCCATCAGGTCGCCGTCGCCCAGCAGGCCGTAGGTGTGGTGGTTGACAATCTCGAAGCCGGGCCGGTTGTAGGTGGCGGCGAGATGGCGCTCGGCGATAGCCATGCCGACGGACATGGCGAAGCCCTGACCGAGCGGGCCGGTGGTGACCTCGACGCCGTCGGTGTGGCCGAACTCCGGGTGGCCGGGGGTTTTGGACCCCCACTGGCGGAAGCTCTGCAAGTCTTCGAGGGTCAGCTTGTAACCGGAGAGAAAGAGAGACCCGTAGAGCAGGGTCGAGGCGTGGCCGTTCGACAGGACGAAGCGGTCGCGATCCGCCCACTTCGAGTGAGTCGGATTGTGGCGCATGACGCGGTTGAAAAGCAGGTAAGCTATGGGCGCGCAGCCAAGTGGCGCTCCGGGATGACCGCTGTTTGCTTTTTGAACGCTATCGACGGCGAGAAGCCTGAGGGTGTTGATCGAAAGCTGATCAAGTTCTTTTGCAATCAATGACATACGCTAGACTACCCTTTCTTTGTAACGCCGCAGGAGAGGACCGGACGCGGCGGTTGGAGCGGATTCGGAGCAGCTACCGATCAGGTTCCTATCAGGTCTTACATAACTTTGGAGTTTTCATCTCCGACTTTGTCTGAAAATCTGACACTCTTTGACAGGGTAATGCATTGTTAACTTCCGGGCGATGCCGGGGCGTACTTTTCGCCGAAATTTGGTTGAATATTGGCATCTACTTCCGGACAGACAGGTTGTAATTCCGCCCCAGCCAGCCTTGTGTCTCTGGCCAGAAGAGGGTCAGCTCGAGATCTGTCACCTTGGGCGAAGGCCTGATGTCTACCGCAAAGCCGAGACTGCCGAGGTTGCGTCCGGAGCTTACCTGCTTGGTCTTCCACTGGTTATCGGTCCAGATGAGATCAAACTGGCGGTCAGCGAGGACGCGGAGGGTCGCGCCACTGGGTAGGCTCTGAATGGGTCGCCAGAGGCTGAATATCTCGATGTTTTTGCCGTGGCTCTGCTTCATGGGGTGATCGTGCTCGCGCAGGAGTCTCCCGTAGCGCTGGAAGACCGGCTCGACGCGGTCGAAGACCTGGCCGTCGAGAGCGGAGCGGAGCAGCTTGAGGTACTCGGCGTGTGCCCAGACGAGAGGACAGGCCGAGCCGGCGGGGCCGCCGGTGTGGAGGTGTTGCTGGGGTCGATCCGGCTCGTCCCAGACCTGCTCGGGCATCATTTTTCCGGCGGTGGCGAGGCCCTCGTAGGTGTGGATGAGGTGGTTGATGTCGCGGCCGGCAGCGAGTTCATAGTGGGCGCGTTCGCCGGTGAGCAGAGGCCAGACGCGACCCTGACCCGTGCCCTGGTAGGGTCCGCCCTCTTCGGTCTGACCGTATCCATCCCAGTTGTAGCGGAGCCATCCCGGCCCCTGGGGCAGGTCGCGCAGGAGTGCGGCGTCCACGACTTTGACGGAATCGACGACCAGCGGATCGTGAGGGTTGCGGATGCCATAACGGACCAGCTCGAGAAAACCGCCGTCAATAATCTCGCGGGCTTCAAACTCGAAGCGGGTCCCCGCCGGACGATTGTTGAGGCGAATGGTCTCGGTGCCCGCGCCTTCCCCGACGTAAGCGTCGCCGGTTTCTGGGGGACGGATGCGCATGTAATGCCGCTTGACCTCGGGCAGGACGACGCCGTCGTTGGTGACGGTCCAGTCTTCCAGGTGACCCTCGATCCAGTCGGCGAACTCCTCGAGGAACTCCGCCTGTTCGATGGACTGGTGAGCGCGGAGAATCTCAGCCGAGCAGATCAGCCCGGCGATGACTGCGGCGAGGGTGGAGGGGGAGTAGCCGCTGTTCTCTTCCCAGCGCTCCTGATGGGTGATGGGGGCGTGGCGGACGAGAAATCCGGCGGCGCGCTCGACAAAGGCGAGGACATTCCAGTTGCCGAGGCCGCCCGCTTTCCAGAGTCGCCAGGTGAGGATGAGGGGAAAGGCTACCTCATCAAGCTGTACACCGCGCCAGTAGGGCCGGCCGTCGATCCAGAAGTTCTGATAGAAGCCGCCATCGGGCCGCTGGGTGCAGGCAAGATAGACCAGCGCTCGTCGGGCCGTATCGGTGCGCCCGCAGGCCAGCAGGGCGGAGGCGGTCTGGACCATATCGCGTGTCCAGACAAGGTGATAGCCGCCGAGGTCGTCGTCGCCCTTGGCCTGTCCCCAGGGGATGGAGGCCGAGGCGACAAAGGCGCCGGAGTAGGTCTTGTCCTCGTGAGCGAGCAGGATGTTGTGGCTGGTCTGCATGAGCAGGCCGCGGTCGCCGGAGACGGTGGCCAGCTTATAGGGGCTGGAGGCGCGCTGCCACTGCTCGAGAAAGCGGTCGCGATTCATGGCAAAGGGCATGGAGAGCGAACCCATGGTCTTTGACAAGGCTGAGTGATGGGTGCTGCCGATGCCGATGCCGAGGGTGAACTCGCGCGTGCGGCGCAGATCAAGCTCTCCCATGAGGGCGATGTTGCCGTCGGAGGCGGAGCCGAACTCCCAGTCCATGCGGAAGTTCTTGGTCAGGTCGTGCCATCCGTCGCTCGTGCCCACAAACCCGCAACTTGCCCTGGTGAAGCCGCAGTCGGAGGACATGGCGAGGGACCAGCGATTTTTCCAGGCAAGGAAGACCTTCTGTCCGGCGAGATCGACGACGCGGGCGGAGTTTCCCGCGCCGCCGCCATCCATGCGCGGGGCGAGCAGCGCGTAAATACGGAGCGAGTCGAGGAACTCCTCGGTTCCGTTGGGTCCGGCTTCGAGACGGACGTGCATGAGGACAACGCTGTGGTGCGGGTCGGCGACGATCTCCTTGACAAGCTGATAGCGTCCGTCGCGGTCGCAGTTGGTATAGCGGACGCCGAGGGCTTCGGGGTGGATGTATTCGAACTGGACATCGAGGTCGCGCTTTTCCTCGTGGACGAAGGTGGAGCCGTCGGTGATCAGGAGGCCGAGGTCGCGAGTCTGGGGATGGTCGATGGTGGGGTGATAAATCTCGTTGAGGATGCCGTGGGAGACGGTGAACCAGACGCGGCTGGAGGCGGAGTAGGCGGTACCAACGGCATCCTTGACGCTGGAGGTCCAGCGCGGCGGTGCGCCGGGGGCACCGAATGCTTCACCATCCTGTTCCAGCCATCGATAGAGGGACTCCTCATTGGGTGCCTGCTTGCCGTCCTCACTCACGCGTGGTCCTTTCCCGGCTTTCCGGAGTTCCCGATTATTATGCAACAACGTAGGCAACAACGTCTGCGATCCAGCCCAATTCATCCGATGCCGGAAAACTCGAAAGGGTAGCTCATTGACAGCGACCACCAATCGTCTCATCGTATTCATCGGCCCGAACACGCAAGTATCCCCCACGGTTTCGTCCGGTTACCATCTGTTTTATCTGATAGGTCTCAAGTTTCATTTCAGGATGAGTGAAAATTATTTCCTCGGAAGCTGATCGCTGATTGTCCGGATGATTGATCGGGACAATTGTGAGAATTGTCTTGACATCGATCATATTCGAATATAAATTTCCCCCAGTCTACTTGAGGTATTCTTTTGAAACTCAGAAAGTTGTCTGCGCCGCTCGTTTGCTGCTTGGTCCTTATCAGCTCGCTCGCCAATTTTGCATTTGCTCAACCATCAGCTCCACCGACTGTGTATGTCGATGCAGCAAAAGGCTTTCAGACGTCTCTGACCGCAGCCATAATCAGAAAAAAAGTTCCGATCACGGTTGTTACCGATAAAGCCAACGCAGAATACGTCCTCAAAGCTGCGCCCGTGGATTCCAAGGATGAAAGTGGTGCTGGCAAAATTGCCCGGTGCCTTTTCCTTGATTGCATCGGCGTTAATGGCTACTCAGAAGTTTCTGTTCAGCTTACGCGGCAAAAGGACACGAGCGTTGTGTGGGCGTATCAGGTGCGCAAGGCCAACAGCGGACCTTTGGGTGTCCAGTCTCTTTCAGAAGCGATTGCCAAACACTTAAATAACGACTATCTAAAAAAACGGGATAAGGCACAACAATGATCGACATAGATCCCGCGCAGTTCATTGGGAAGGAAGTCTTCGCGCGGGGGGTCTGACGGCGATGGGCAGGAGGACGGAGACGGCCATGAGAATGGCGATGGAGTGGAGTCCGCTGCTGTAGTTGCCATGCGCCTGACGCAGGGTGGCCATGAGCATGGGGCCAAAGACCC
>JAJZFR010000337.1 GCA_021805265.1 Acidobacteriota bacterium
AGGACCGTCGTGGCAGACTCGGAGACGCTCGACGCCGCGCCATTGGTGAACTCCTGCGAGCCAGAGCCGACGAAGCTGCTGCCGCCCTGCGTAATCTCGGCGGCCCCGGCAATGACGCCGAGCGCAATGGATGTTCCAAAGATTTGCAGATAATGGTTGTTGACCTTGTCCTTCAATCCCTCTTCGCCAATCTGGTCGAGGCCGTGGAACTGGTCAAGATCGACGGAGTAGCCGTCCGGCATAATCATGCGGTGAAAGACAACAGCCAAACGACGCTGCTGGCCGAACCCGGCAGCGCCGATCTTGCGCGCCTCACCCAGCACGATGGTTCCGTCGGGTATCAGCACATGCTGGTGATCGTGCGAGTAAACGGGATTCGAGACGAGCACCTTGACTGGGCCAACCGCATCGCCGTCCAGCCGATTCATCAGAACCGTGTCCAGCGTGGTCCCTTCATAGATCACATACGGCTGGCCGACAGCGGAGTCGATGTTTACCTCCGGCCCGCGCGGTAGCGATGCCTGCCCGGTTACAGGCGGCGTTGACTGGCCTGGAACCCGCGGAGCAATCAAGCTGCTGCCGGATTGCGTCGCGACGGCAGAGGGATTCTGCGCAGAGGAGTACCCGGTTGGCAGGACACCTTCTGAGGATCTCTGCTGCTGGACGGGTGAGTCCGCCTGTCGCGTATAGACAAGGTTCGACGCAAAGCGGGAGTTGTAGGCCAACTCTCGTTCCTTTGCAGCGAGCTGCTGCGCCTGCTGCTGCTCCGGCGTGAGCTGTTGCGGCCCGTTGCCCGGTTGTCCGTAGGCGGCTTGCGGGCAAGTCTGCCCCTGAACACAAGGAATCGCCTGACCCGTGGGGTCATACGCGGCTGCGGCAGAGCGTTGGGCAGGTGTGGCATTCGCAAGCGCGGGATCGGCACCCGTCGCCAGCGCAGTCTGCTCCACCTCTTTTTGGCGCTCAGCGGCGAGCTGGCTCTTCAGGTCGGCGACGTTGTTGTCGGTGTTGTCCTGAACCGCTGGCTGCGGCGGCTGGTTCTTCGCTGCCTGCGTCTGCGGCTTCTTTCCAGTGGAGCTGAAGACCGCCGCCACAATCACCAGCAGCGCCGCTCCCAGATACAGAAACAGTTTCATGTTCTTCTGGAGAACGCCTTTCGGATCGAGGACACGCTGCCGCAATTCCGGCTCGGACTGCATCACGCTTTCTGAGGCAACATTCACTTCCGTCATGGCCTACCCCTTCCGCGAGAACTCCATCCGCTTCTTGCCCAGCTCGACGTAGCCGGAATCCATCACCTTCGGGATGATGTACGTGCCGTTGCGCAAGTCGTAGTTGATCAGGTTTGGCTTGCCGTCCTTCATCTCGTAAACCGAAAACTTCTCCGGCGCATCGGTCTTGATGTAGGTGAACTTGTCATCGTGGTAAATCGACTGGATATTGAAGGGCGCTTCATTGGCCCTGAAGGTGTAGTCGAACTTGAGTTCAAGCGGATACGCGCTCTTGTACTCGTCTACGGCCTGCGTAATGTGGGCCTGCACGGCAGCAAGCTGTTGCCTGGCCTGATCGAGTTGCACGGCCGGCACAAACTGAGCAGGACCGTTGGCCGCGACGATGGAGGAGCGGTCGGCAGGCTCGATCAAAACCTTCAAATCGGGCGCGTCGCTCGTGCCCGAAACGTCCTGCAGGGTGAAGCTGTAGATGTTCCCCTTGTCGGTGATCAGATTCAGGTTCGAACTGATCCCGGCCTTGGCAGGATGCACAAAGCAGAAGTTGCCCACCACATCGACCACCCAGAAGTCCTTGTCTCCCGTCGCAGCCTCCATGATCTTCTCGGTCAGTGGCACTTCGATCAGCGTCGTGTACTTCAGCTTCGCGTGGATGGGCACGATGTCCTGCGCGTGATACCGTACTGTGCGAGCCGACGCATCCTGCGCGGCGGCAATAAGGGATGGAAGCGCGAGGGCAAGCCAGGCGATGAAGATCAGTTTACGGCTCATACAGTCGCTCCTTTGGGGTTGGGAGTTGCGGCACCGGCCTGCACGCGCGGCCGGAACGGTAAGTCTTCGGCGAGTCTGCGCAGGCCGTCGGCAATGCCGAATCGGTCGAAGTAGTCACGCTTCTTCAGGTTGTCGCGGGCGTTGTTTGTCGCCATCCAGTGCGAGACCGAATCGACGTTCAACTGCACCTTCTTCGACGACTGCGCCTTGCGTATGAGCATCTGGCCCGGCGGGACAAGCCCTGCAATCAAATCCAGCTCCGTGTCGTTCAGATGGAAGGCTTCGCGGTAGATGTCACGATCCATCTCTGGGTTGGCAAGGAAATCTTTGTTGGGCAACTTTCGGAGACAATCTGCAACATGCCCGACTCCTGCAATTCCTTGATGGACTGCGTGGCCAGGATCATCGCGGCATTGTGCTTGCGCCATGTCTTCTGCGCTTGCACCACATAATTCCGAATCGTCTCGTTCTTGATGAAGAGCCACGCCTCGTCGAGCAGGAACATCTTGAAGGTCGCCAGCTTCTTCGGATCGGCGATCTCATTGCTGGCCCGATGCAGCACATAGAAGAGCAGCGGCTCCAACACCTCCGGCGCGTCGTTCCAGCCGTGGAAGTTGAAGGTCTGGAATTGACTGAAGGAAAGCGTATCCTCGGCGTTGTCGAAGAGAAATCCGTATTGGCCGCCGCACGTCCAGCGATGCAGACGCTCTTTCAATTCGCCGATGATGTTCGCGAAGTTGGACACGGTGCGCTGATCGAGTTCCAGCATGTACACGCGCTCGATAGCATCCCACAGCCTGCGCTCTTCCTTGAAGTCAAGCCTGTAGCGTTGGGCGATTCCATGACCTGGGCCTTCGATGAGCACACGGAAGAAGCTGAAGAGGAATTGCAGGTTTTCTTTGGTCTGGGGCAGCGAGAAAGGATTGATGGAGAAGTCGCGCGCCTCCTGTCCAACATTCAGATACGAACCGCCGAAGATATGGGTGAGTGATTGGAAGCTGCCGCCAATGTCGAAGATGAACGTCAGCGGTGCATACTTCTGCGCGTTCTGAAGAATGAAATTGCAAAAATACGATTTGCCCGATCCAGTCATGCCGAGAATCAGCGTGTGCGCTACCTCACCGTTGTGCAGATTTAGAAAGTAGGGCGTGCTGTTGTCCGTCTCTAACGCGGCCAGATACTCCGTGCCGAGATGCACATTCGTCTTTTCACCCGGCAGAATCGTGAACAGAAAGCTCAGGTCGGCGTAGTTGGTGTTCAACAGATACAGCTTGCGCAGATTCAGCGCATAGTTACCCGGCACTGTAGCGAAGTAGGCGTTGAGCTGGTTATAGGTCTCCTCGAAGAGATTGCCGTCTGCATTCGTGAAGACGCTGGCGAACTCGCCCACCAACGGGTTCACCTCTGCCTTCGAGCGCCCGTACAGCACAATCGTCAGCGAGAAATCCCCCAGCGATTGACCGTCGCCCAGCGCGCGAAGACAATCGCCCAGGTTCTCGATATCGGCTTGCTTCGATTCATCGACCAGCACGTCGTGCGGGTTGGTCCTGGTCGCATCGTTGCCCATCTGGGAGACGAATCCCGTTTTCGACATATTGAAGTGGCGACGGCGCTTGTTCACTTCCTTGCGTGCTTTGTCTGTCGCGAGCGGCGTCCACTCCGTCACAACATAGAAGTTGGCCGGAACCTTGAGCAGCGCATCCAGCACCAAGGGGCGCGTCTCCGTGATCGCCTCCTTCATCGTCAATACACGGACAACGTGGTCGCCCACGCGCAGATGATCGCGCTCGGCTTCGATGTTCGAGTTGACTACCTGATAGTC
>JAJZFR010000291.1 GCA_021805265.1 Acidobacteriota bacterium
GGACGAGCGAGCTGGATACGGCGGATTTGAGCCGGATTGGGATATGATTCGACTATGTAGCTGGCTGTCTCGGCGGGAATGCGGAGCGGCTTCGGAGCGGGAATGAATCGACTTTTTCGGCGTCTGGTGTTTGGTGTATCTCTGGGTCTTCTGGTGGTTCTGCTGGGCGGCGAATTTGGGCTGCGCGCGGTGCGGGCAGGTTCTGACGACAAAGGGGCCTATCGCCAGATTGAGGTCTACTCCGAGGTGTTGAAGAAGATCCAGACAGACTATGTGACGGTGCCGAGTGTTCCGGATGTGACGGCGGGCGCGCTGCATGGCCTGGTGGAGTCGCTGGACTCGGATTCGAGCTATCTGAGCGCGAGCGAGTACAAGATATACAAGGAGCGTCCGTCGGGCGGGAGTGCCCAGGTGGGAATGACCATCTCGAAGCGGTTTGGCTACGCGGTGGTGGTGAGTGTGCTGCCGGATTCTCCGGCGGCGAAGGCACACTTTACGGACGGAGACGTGATTGTGGCGATTGACGGACACTCGACGCGGGAGCTTTCGCCGGCGCTGCTGGACGTGATGCTCGAGGGCAAGGCGGGCAGCGAAGTGACGCTGTCTGTGCTGCGCCCACGCAAGACGGAGCCGGACAAGGTGGCGTTGACGCGGGTGGCGGCAGAGGCTCCGCCGATGGGTGTGCAACAGTACGAGGGCGATACGATTCTGTACCTGAAGCCGGAGGTGCTGACGGCGGCGCGGGTGGATGAGATTGCGGCCCGGATCAAGACCATGGTCGGGGCAATGGACAAGGGCAAGGACAGGAAGATCGTGCTCGATCTTCGGGATGTTTCCACCGGCACACCCGAGCAGGGGTTGCGGCTGGCGAATCTTTTTCTGAAGCAGGGGACCCTGGCGACGCTGAGTGGGCAGAAGTTTCCCACGCAGACATTTACCGCCGACCCGAAGGCGTTTGTGACGGACGTGCCGCTGGCGGTGCTGGTGAATCGCGGAACGGCGGGAGCGGCGGAGCTTGCGGCGGCGGCTCTGGGCGACGACAAGCGCGCCGATGTGGTGGGCGAGCGGACGTTTGGGGACGATTCGGTGCAGAAGACGATGGAGTTGCCGGATGGGGCGGCGGTGATCCTGACGGTGGCGACGTATGCCTCGCCCTCGGGCAAGAAGATCATGGAAGAAGCGGTGACGCCGACGGTGGTGGTTGGCTCGACCGAGGATCAGGATCTGGACGCGGAGACTCCGGCAGCGCCAAAGAGCGACGAGACGCTGGACAAGGCGCTGGAGCTGCTGAAGGCGAAGGCGGCGTAAAAACGAGATGACACCAAAGCTGGATTTTGAGTTACAGCTCGTTCAGTTAGCGGAACAGTTGAAGACTCAGGTCAGTACAGAGGATGGGCAGTGGACTATCAAAGGCTTCGTGGACATTTTCAGCAATGTCTATACGATTTCATCCGACACCAAGGTGCTCTCGAAGATTCTCGAAATTCACCTACTCCCGCAAATTATGGGATTCGCGCAAATGCATGGCTACAAGGTAATTCTTGCTGACCATCAGAACTATTATCCGGACATCTCATTTGTCAGTTCAGAGGATGAATCCATCAAATTTGCAGTCGATTTCAAAACAACCTACCGAAATGCACAGAAACCACATCTCTGTAATGGGTTCACGCTTGGCTCTCATGGAAAGTACTTTCAGGATCGAACGAGTCGGAAAAATATTCAGTTTCCGTATAATTCCTACTCTGGCCATTTCTGCCTCGGAATTATCTATGACCGGGGAGAGGAAGCAAGCAGGGACGGCACCAGCATTCACAAGCTGGAAGAATTGAAGTCCATTACTTCCGTTGTTAAAAACCTTCACTTTTTCGTTGCTGAAAAATGGAAGATAGCCAGCGATAAGAGTGGAAGCGGAAATACGGCAAACATTGGAAGCATCCATAGTATCGATGACATCACCCATGGCAGGGGCATGTTTTCGAAGCTGGGTGAAGCGTGGTTTGACGACTATTGGATGAACTATGGAAATATCTTAATTAAGACTTCGGCGGGTGTCGGGAAAAAGATCACGAGCCTTGAAGAGTTCGTCAAATATCGCAATGGGGATGCATCCAGAATTGTCGGCAGGAACACCAATGGAATGGTGGACGCATGAAGGTCAACGTGCCCCCAATCAAATCGCAAGGTATCAAGACCAAGCTCATCCCCTGGATCAAGCACATGGTGCCGGAAGATTTCAGAGGGGCATGGATAGAACCCTTCATGGGAACGGGTGCCGTTGCTTTCAATATCGCGCCAGCGAATTCTGTTCTCTGTGACACAAACCCTCATCTCGTCAATTTTTATTCTTCGGTTGCGTCGGGAGAAATCACGTCACTCGATGTGCGCGACTTTCTGGTCGAAGAGGGAGACCATTTGCTTCGAAAAGGTGAGACGCATTACTACGAGATACGAGAAAGGTTCAATCGCAGCCATAGTCCGCTGGATTTTCTGTTTCTGAATCGCGCTGGATTCAACGGGATGATTCGCTTCAATCGCAAGGGTGAATTCAACATACCTTTCTGCAAAAAAGCGCAGCGGTTTGCTCCCGCCTATGTAACAAAAATCGTGAATCAGGTTGCCACCCTGGAAAAGCTTTTACGATCAAAAAACTTCGTCTTCCGATGCCAGGATTTCACTCTGACTATCAACGAGGCGACGGAGGCCGATATCGTCTATTGCGATCCACCGTACATCGATAGACACGTGGATTACTACAACGGATGGGATGAGTCGCACGAGATACGACTTTTCAGCGCGCTGTTGAAATGTCGCGGAAGATTTATTCTTTCCACCTGGCACCATAACGATTTTAGGGAAAACGAGTATGTCAGGAAGCTATGGAGCAGATTTCATGTTTTAACGAGAGAGCACTTTTATCATGTTGGCGGAAAAGAAGAAAACAGAAATCCAATGGTTGAGGCTCTGATAGCGAACTTTCTGCCCAGTATCGAGGAACCTGCAAAGCAGACGTGGGAACAATTGCTGTTGGAAGCATCCTGAAGCGGATACTCGAGGGAATTTGCACGGGCTATATTCCGGGTGCGGTGGAGTCTTCCATAGCTCTGCGCAAGCCGTGTTAGGCTCAGGCTGAGGAATTGGCGATTGTCCCCGACCGAGAAGCGACTGGCGCAGCATGGATTCCGGCCTCCGCGTCGCGATGAGGTGAATTCGCGGGCGCGGCGCAAGCTGGCTGGGCGGTTTACGCTGACGATCCTTTTTGTGCTGGCGAGCGTGGCCGGATCGCTGGCCGGATTGATGCTGGTCTACTCGGTGGACCTGCCGCAGATTCACGATCTGGAGCGCTTTCGACCCTCGACAAAGACGGAGCTTTACGACCGCAAGGGGCGACCGTTTGGCTCGTTTGCGCTGGAGCAGCGGACGATTGTCGGCTACGATGATTTTTCTCCCATCCTGCGCCAGGCGGTGATCTCGATCGAGGACAAGAATTTCGAGTCGCACTGGGGGGTCAACATCTTTCGTATTGCCGGGGCGTTCTGGCACGATGTGCGCTCGCATGGCCGCGCGCAGGGGGCCTCGACACTGACGATGCAGTTGGCGCGGAATCTTTTTCTGTCTTCGGAGCGGACATTCGCGCGGAAGCTGCAGGAGGCGTATCTGGCGATCCAGATCGAGCGCAGCTTTACCAAGGAGCAGATTTTTACGCTGTATGGGAACCAGATTTATCTGGGGCACGGGATGTATGGGTTCGAGGCGGCGTCGGAGTTTTATTTTTCCTGTCACGCGCGGGAGCTGACGCTGCCGGAGGCGGC
>JAJZFR010000276.1 GCA_021805265.1 Acidobacteriota bacterium
CAGGTCCGCTACGACTGGCAGTCAAATCCAGCAGCGACTCTCTTCAACGGCGCGGGCCTGCCTGCAGGCCCTTTCCGCACGGACACCTGGCCGGGCAAAACGGAAGGACACAGGCCGTACTGAATACCAAAATGTACCTGCGACATTCTGGGGATGCGTGACTGAGCGTTCGCCCGTCAGCCCCGCTCGATCTGGCAGAAGAAGAAGTTGCGCAAGACATGCAAAATTAGGTGTTTAGTCCCAACTTGAGAGCATTGCGCCGGACTGCGTGCATATTCTTCGCTCTGCCGCCGATGAAGGTTTCGTCAATCTAGACAGGTCCGCCAAGCTTTCCACCAATCTTCATTATGGAGCCGTTCTTCATGGCCTCGCGGATGCGATGCAGCATGAACCATGCGGTCTTCTGGGTGACGCCAAGAGCGCGGGAAAGTTCATAGCTGCTGACGCTGTTCTTTGCGTTGACGATGAGCCAAACGGCAGGAAGCCACTTTTCAAGGCCCAAAGGCGAGTCCTCGAAGATGGTTCCAACCTTCGCGGTGAACTGGCGCTTCGGATGGGCGCTCTTGCACTGCCAGCGATTCAGGTTTGCGAGGAAAGTCACATCCATGCGCCCGCAGACGGGACAGGTCACACCGTCAGGCCAGCGCCGATCTGCTATGTATTTCAGGCAGTTAGAGGAATCGGAGAAGTATAGGATGGCGTCTCGAAGGGTCTTAGGCTCTTTCATGTTTTAAGTATGGAGGAATGGAATTGATTTGTCAGGTATATTATTGCCCCTGCAAATGCATGAGATGACTAAAGTTTCCCGAATCGAAGACTTCATCAAAAATTCATCCGGTGTCGGGTAACAGTTTCCACCGGATCAGGTCTAAACTTGTAACTTCAGCAGTTCTGGAAATTGGCTGGTAACTGGTTGTACACCGACTGTTGTCGTGACGGTTGCGCGCGCGGAAATACAACGCGCAAGCACAGTCATCCAGACAGGAGAAAACAGACCATGAAGAAACCCCTCCCCGCAAGACCTTTCGCCGTTCTCGTCGCCGTCTCTGCTCTTATCCTGGCCACGCTGTCCGGCTGTGGCGGCTCCTCCACTTCGCCGGTAGTCAGCAATCCGCTCAGCGCGGCAGCGCCGATGGTGGTGACCGTGAGCGATGCGCCGCTGGGCAACATTCTCTCTGCCCGCGTTACGCTTTCTTCGGTCACGCTCGGCTCTGCCACCACGGGTTCCACCCCGGTCTCAGTTGTTTCCAGCCCGGTTACCGTCGAGCTTTCCGGCCTTGGCGCTGTGCAGGAGCCAATCGAAATCTCCAGCCTTGCCCAGGGCACCTACAACTCCGTCACGCTCACCGTCAGCGCGGCCACTGTGGTCTACACCAGCAGCAGCGGACAGATGGTCACCGCGACCGCAACCCTCGCCAGCCCCACCATTACTGTTGCGCTCAGCCCTGGCCTGGTGGTCAACTCGACCAGCGAATTGCAGTTGCAGTTGGCCTTCAATCTCGCTCAATCCTTCAGCATTACCGGCAGCACGGTCAGCTTTACGCCAGCAATCAACACGACCGGTGCTCAGGTTGGTTCGGAGGCGCCCGGTGATCGCCAGGTCGAGGTTACGGGAAACGTCGTCTCCGTCAGCTCCTCGTCCATCAGTGTTCAGTCTGGCGACTCCGGCAAGCAGTTTACCTTTACCGTCAACGGCTCGACCCAGTTGCCCACTGGCACAACCATCAGTTCCATCGCCACCGGAGACATCGTTCAGGTACAGGGCCAGACGCAGACCGACGGGTCAATCCTCGCCACGTCGATCACTCTGGAATCCACGCAGAGTTCTGCGGGTGGGCAGGACCAGAACGGGGCGAAGGGAATCGTCCTTGCGGTCACGCAAAACAGCACCGGAGGGATTGCCAGCTTTACCATGCTGCCGCGCGAAGACTTCGGCTCCTCGCTGAGCGGCAGCAGCGGCTCGCTCACCGTCAATCTCTCCTCGTCCACCACCTACGCCATTCCCGAGGATGCGCAGCAGGCAGGCCTCACGGCTTCCTCTTTCACCGCTGCGGACATCTTCCCCGGCGAATCGGTGACCGTCAGCGGTGCCGCATCCGGCTCAGCCGCTCTCAATGCGACGCAGATCATGCTCGCGGCGGAGAGCATTCCGGCTACGCTGGTTGCCGCTCCGTCTGGTACGGCACCAGACTTCAGCTTCAGCCTGACCATCGCGGTGCCGTCGTTCCTCACCACCTACAGCAACCTGGTCACGCTCAGCGGAACAACCAACTCGGCGACCGAGTATGGCAACGGCCTGAGCCAGAGCGGCTTCGCCGCGCTCGCCGCCGGAGCCAGCGTCGAGGTCCACGGCTACCTGCTCCAGACCAGTCCTGGGACATTTGCCCTTTACGCCACCAAAATTGCGCAGATTGAAGCGCCACAGCCGCCCGAGGGCGGCAGCAGCGGCGACAACTAAAGTCGATCTCCATTTCCGGATCGGAGATCCCTCCAACCCGGCCCGCGCGGACTCTGGCACATGCCAGCGTTCTCGCGGGCCGTCCCTTTGCGCGCCCTCGCCGCGTTATGAGGAATCACTCACTCCAGCGCCGCGTCGATAATAAAATTGAGTCAGTTCCTGTCATAATTGGAGCAGGTATATCGCCCATGTCCACCACCCAGAACAAGGACTACTACGGCACTCTCGGCATCAAACAGACCGCTTCCTCGGATGAGATTCGCAAGGCCTTTCGCAAACTTGCGCGCAAATATCACCCCGACGTGAATCCCAACGACAAGCGCGCCGAAGAGAAGTTCAAGGAAATCTCTGAGGCCAACGACGTTCTGAGCGACGACAAGAAGCGCAAGATCTACGACCAGGTCGGCTTCTACAGCGATCAGATTGACCCGGCCACGGCTGCGGCTTATGCGCGCCAGAACTCCGGCCCTGGGCGTGGCGTTCCGGTTGACTTTGGCGGCTTCGATTTCTCCGGTTTTCAGCCCGGCGCAACCCATCCACCCCGTCAACCGGGACAAAACGGACAACCTGGCGGCGCGGGCAGTGCTTCCTGGGGCAGTTTCCGCGACATCTTCAGCGGCATCTTCACTGGCGGCGGCGATGCCCCGCGTTCCCAGCAGGGGCCGGTTCCGGGCACCGATCTCGAATACCAGGTCCCGGTCGATTTCTGGACCGCGATTCGTGGCGGAAATGCGAGGCTTGACCTGCATCGCCAGGAGGCATGCCCTACCTGCCATGGCCAGGTCTCCTCGGGCGCGCCCATGCAGTGCTCGGAGTGCAACGGCTCCGGCCAGGTGACCCAGATGGGCGGCCGCATGAAGTTCAACATCCCCTGCCCGCGCTGCGGCGGCACAGGACGTATCTCGACCGCCTGCCCCACCTGCCACGGCGAGGGCCTGGTCTCGCGCAGCGAATCGATCGAGTTCCGCATCAAGGCTGGCACCCGCGACGGCCAGCGCATCCGCCTCCAGGGCAAAGGCAACGCGGGCACCAATGGCGGAGCGACCGGCGACCTCTACGTCATCGTCCGCACCGGAACTCACCCGCTCTTCCAGCGCATGGGCGACGACATCCACCTCACCGTGCCGATCACCGTCGCCGAGGCCACGCTGGGAGCCAAGGTCGACGTGCCCACCATCGAAGGCCGCGCCCAGTTGCGCATCCCCCCCGGCACCCAGAGCGGCCAGAAGCTCCGCATGCGCGAGCGAGGCGTCGATAGCTCCCAGGTGCCCGGCCAGCGAGGCGACCAGATCGTCACCGTCGAGGTGGTCATCTCTCAATTGAACGACGAACGAAGCCGCGAGATCATGCGCGAGTTCGCCAAACTCAATAACCAGGACCCCCGCGTGACGCTGTTTGACAAACTGTGACGCGGAACGGGGTGAAGAGTGCAATCTGAATTCTTCGAGTGGGATGACAGAAAAGCTGCAAGCAATCTTCGTAAGCACGAGGTTGATTTTGAAGAGGCAAAAACGATTTTTGAAGACCCTGAAGCTGTAACCATAAAAGATGAATTTTATTCCGGAGACGAATTGCGCTGGATTACCGTTGGCCAATCCCTTTTGCTCAAGGTATTGTAAGTGGTATACGCGGCGCGCCGCGAACGAATTCGCATCATCAGCGCACGGAAGGCAACTGCTGCTGAGAGGTCTGCTTATGAGACTGGAATCTAAAAACGCAAAGCCCGGCGACGAGGATGAGGTTCGTCCGGAATACGACTTCAGCGCGGGGCTGCGCGGTGTACATGCCTATCGTTTTTCAAAGTTGTCTTCCGATGAAGCCTTTGTGAATGGGTATTGGCAGGGTAATGGATTTGAGGTTGGCGGCTTCAGCAAGAGAGAACTGCACGATCACAAAACACCTGATTTTCGGCTCTCACACAGCGGATCGGAGGTAGCGTTGTGCGAAGTCAAATCCTTCCAGAAGGACACCTGGCTGGATGAACAAATGCAATACTCCGCAGATGGGGAAGTCGTGGGTGGATTTCGCCCCGATCCGATATTCAACAGAATCACGAATGCAATACACACTGCCTACAAGCAATTTGAGAGCGTCAACCCGGATCGCAAACTTCTGAATTTCCTGTTTTTAGTGAACCATGATTCGAGTGCGAAGCCAGCAGATTTGGATCGTGTACTCACTGGCATGGAAGACCCATTGCACGGCTGCTTCGACCCAACCTGTATGGAGTTTTCGGAGGGGCGGATTCGCGAAGAAAAAAAGAAAATCGATCTATACCTTTGGATGGACTCTGTGAAGCCTGGCCAACTCGCAATTCGTAAAATGCATTTCGGGGATTCTTCAACTCAGCAAAGAGTTTGTGAGTTGCTGAAGATTGACCCAAAACGTGTCAAGCAAATTCCACCCGCAGCTTAGAGTTTTTAGAAATCCTATGACCGCTAAACGCAAATCGAAGGGCGCGTACATGATCTCGGCGGTCGCTGAGATGTACGAGATTCATCCGCAGACCCTGCGCCTCTACGAGCGGGAGGGGCTGCTCAAACCCTCGCGAACAGACGGCAACACCCGCCTTTACACCGAGGAGGACATCGAGCGGCTCGAGTTCATCCTCAATCTTGCCCGCGATCTCGGCGTCAACATCGCCGGCATCGCCATCATCCTCCAGATGCGCGAGCGCATGGAAGAGATGAATCGACAGATGCAGAGCTTTGTCGAATACATCCGCTCCGAGATGCTCACCCACATGCAGCAGGCCGCTGGAGCGCAGTCCAGATCCGCCATGGTTCCCCTGCGAAAGCCGATGATCGTACCGCGCGCCCCCCTCTCTGCGGATAAAATCCCATCCCCGAAGAAGCCCGGAAAATCCTGATCCCGGCCATTGATTGCATGACACTCCTACTCCTCGCCTTCGGTTGCTTCGGCCTGCTTACGTCCACGGTTTTCGCCGCCATGGTCGTTCGCGCCGCAGCGCATCACCTGCGCTCTTCCCCCAAACTCGACGCGGGCTTCGCCCCGCCGCTCAGCCTGCTCAAGCCCCTCCACGGGGCCGAACCCGGCCTCGAAGCCAACCTGGCCACTTTTTTCGAGCTGGACTATCCCAACTACGAAATCCTTTTTTGTGCGCGCTCTCTCGATGATGCCGGCCTAGCCATTGCCCGCCGCGTTGCCGCTCACTTTCCTCATATACCGGCGCGATTTTTCTCTGTCGGCGAGCTGCGATACATCAACGCCAAGGCCCAGTCCATGGAGGTTATGGCTGCTGCCGCCGCCCACTCCATCCTGGTCATCAGCGACAGCGATGTGCGCGTCACCCAAGGTTATCTTCGCGCCGTCGCAGCACCCTTTGCGGATCCAAAAGTCGGAGCCATGACCTGTCTCTATCGCGGCGTCGCCGCAGAGGGCGGCCTGTGGGCGCGGCTGGAGGCGGTCGGCATGTCGGTCGAGATGACCGCTGGCGTTCTCGTCGCAAACATGATCGAGGGCATGCAGTTCGTTCTCGGCCCAACCATGGCGTTTCGCGCCGAGGTCATCCGCCAGATGGGCGGCTTCGCCGTCACCGCCGATTACTGCGCAGACGATTTCGTGCTCGGCAATCAGGCCTTCCAGCGCGGCTGGCGCGTCGCTCTCGGCCACCTCGCCATCGACCACATGGTTATCCACTCGACCCTCGCTGCTTCGTTGCAACATCAGGTCCGCTGGATGAAGTCCACCCGCTTTTCCCGTCCCAAAGGCCACTTCGGCACAGCTCTTACCTTCAGCATGCCGTTTGCCATCGTCGCCTCCTGCGCCGCGCTGG
The DNA here is from genome assembly GCA_021805265.1 of Acidobacteriota bacterium. Classification (GTDB taxonomy): domain Bacteria; phylum Acidobacteriota; class Terriglobia; order Terriglobales; family Acidobacteriaceae; genus Acidicapsa. The sequence continues at coordinate 6,255 of JAJZFR010000276.1, forward strand.
CGCTTTCCATGCCTGCGCTCGCTGCGACCCTGTTCGCCTGGGGAGTTTTCACCCGCTGGATGATTGCCTGGGCCGCCGGTCGTCGCGTCGTTCAAGATAAAAGCCTGTTCGCGCTGCTCGTTCTCTATCCCATCCGTGACCTGATGGGTTTTGGCTTCTGGGCCGCCAGCTATAGCTCCGACAAAATCCTCTGGCGCGGCAGAGTTTTTCGCCTGCTCCCCGGTGGACGCATGCAGCCCGCAGATTAGACAGCGAAAAGCGGTGGTGATTGCAGGTGCTGATTACTTGCCCTTGTGTCCCGGCATCATCGACTCCAGACTTCCCAGCAGACTGGTTTTCCCCGCTGCCGGTTTGCCCGCAGCGGGTTTGGCTGAGGAGGGCGTCGTTGCGCCGGGCATAGCCGCGCCGGATTTCGCCTTCGCTGTCTGCGCTGCGCCCGCTGTTCCAGGACCGGAAGCACCACCGCTCGATTCCACCGCCGCCTTCTGATCCCTGCCTGTTACGGGCTTGCTCGTCGCGCCGGGCATTTTGATCGACGGAAGCCCGGCCTGAGGCACCCACTGCACAATCAGTGAAATGCGGCGATTTGACGGGTCCAGCGGATTGTTTTTCACCCGCAGCATCTGGTCCGCATACCCGCGCACCTGCGAAACCTGGTCCTGGCGTACGCCATCCTCCTGCAACAGTCGCCGCGCCGCATTGGCTCGATCCGCCGACAACTCCCAGTTTGTATACCCGTTGTTCGAGGAGTACGCCTGTGCGTCGGTGTGGCCTTCGATCAGCAGATGGTTTGGCAGGGACTTCAACTGCCCCGCCAGCATGGCCAGAAGTTCCTGTCCGCCATCGCTCAACTGCGCGCTGCCGCTTTTGAAAAACGTTCCGTTCTTGTCCTCGATCAGCTCGATGCGCAATCCCTCCGGCGTGATCGTGATCTCGATCTGTTTCGCCAGCTTGTCCAGATTTTTCTGCTCGCGAATGGCCTTCTCGATCTGCGCCTTCAGGTTCTCCACATTCTTGCGATCAATGGGAATATTCTCGTCATCGCCAGCCATGGCGGTTCCGGTTTCCTTCTGAGAACTCTTCGGATCCTGAAAGTAACCCGCCACGGCTTTCTTCACTTGAGGTGTGGAGTTCAACAGCCACAGCACAATAAAAAGCGCCATCATCGCCGTTACAAAATCGGCATACGCAACCTTCCACGCGCCGCCGTGGTGGCCGCCGTGACCACCCTTTTTCTTAATCACAATGATGGGCCGCTTCTCTGGCATCGTTGCTGCTCCCTCCGGTTACTCGCCGCGCTTTGCCCGCGCAGTGCTTCTGACGATCAGCCGCCGACTATGCCGCTGCTGCTGCCGCTTCCGATGCGGGTGCGCCCTTGCACGCCTTTTCCATCTCGTTAAAGTCGGGCCGCACGTGCGCCGGTATCGCACGGCGCGCCATCTCGAGCGCAATCATCGGAGCATTCCCTTTCAAAAACGCAAGCAGCAAAACCCGCAGCACATGCAGAAATTCGTTATGCGAGTCCGCGCCTTTCGTCATGTTGGCCGCCAGCGGACCCACCACTCCGTAACACATCAGAATGCCCAGAAACGTTCCCACCAGCGCCGCCGCCACCTTGTGGCCAACCTCTTCCGGAGGCCCGCCAATTGCGCCCATCGTGATCACCACACCCAGCACAGCCGCTACGATTCCCAGTCCCGGCAACGCGTCGGCAACCGTCGATAGTGCTGCGATCGGAGCCATCGCTTCGTGATGCGATACCTCCATGTCAAGCTCCATCATCTGGTCCATGTCAAACGGTTCCACGCCGCCCGTAATGGCCATGCGCAGCGTGTCGCAGACAAAATCTCTCAGGTGGTGATCCTTCAAAAAATCAGGATATTTCTTGAAGATGGTGCTCTCCTTCGGCTTCTCGACGTCCATCTCGACCGACAGCAGTCCTTCCTTGCGCACCTTGTTCAGGAACTCGTACATCATCTTCAGCGTGTCGAGGTAGCGTTTCTTGCCAAAGGCCGAAGGCTTCAGCACGCCCGTTATCTGGCCCAGAATCCCCTTCAGAATATGCGTCGGATTGGCCACCAGCAGTGTGCCCAGCGCCGCCCCGCCGATGATGATCAGCTCCGCCGGCTGCACCAGTACCAGCAGGTTGCCTTTTTCCATCAGGTATCCGGAGACAATCGCTCCCAGCACCACGACAATTCCGATAATTGCGAACATGTCTCCCTCCCGTAACTCGGTTTGTGTTTCATCCCACGCCGAAAGTTATTTCTAACCGTGGCTGCGACTCACATGATTACCGCCCGCAAAAATGCTGGCTTCCATCGCCTTTTGCGCATGCTTCAGCAGCGCGCTCAGGCTCTCGCCGGTGCCTGACTGCGCCACCCCGATGCTCAGCGTCAGCCCGATCCGATCACCCCACCAGCGAAACTCCGCCGTTCGGCCCACGCCAGCCAGGTGTTGACCGTGCGCGATCAATAGCTCCGCCGTTCGCTCATGCGAGATCACCAGAAACTCGTTATCGCCCCACCGGCCCAGAACCTCCGCCGGGCGAAGGCCGCGCCGCAGCGCTTTTTCCACCTCATGCAACATCGCCTCGCTTGCGTCGCGCCCATGCGTCTTGCGCAACTGCGCCGCCTGGTCCACCGTCACCCACATCAGCCCAAACGGAATCTGCGTCGTCTCCCAGGCGCGAAAGGCCTCTTCCAGACGATCTTCCATATCTGCCTGCGTCTGCTCCACGCCAGCCCCGCCGTCTGTCTCCCCATGCGGCAACTGATCCGTGTCCTCTGCGGGATAGAAGCTCAACAACTCGCCCAGCCGTCCGCCAAAATCATCCCGCAACACAATCCGCTTCAGCATCGCCGGCACGACGTGCCCCTGTGCATGGCGCATCTCCACCAGCACGGCGCGCTCCATGCTCTGGGGATTTGTTGCCTCTCCATCCCGCCACGGCGCGGCCCCGGTGCTGGTCATGAAATGTCCATGTCCCGGTGCGCCTGTCGTCCCGAGTTTGCTGGAGGACCCCTGGTGACCTGCGGCCAGTTGATAAAAATCCTCCGGGCAACTGCGGCCCACTCGTTGCCCCCGCGTGTAGCCGCTGATCGACTCCGCAGCGCGATTCCACACCACCACGCAATCTGCCGCGTCGATCACCACCAACCCGTCTTCCAGCGCATCGAGTGCGGCACGCGCCAACTCTGCCAGGGAACTCTCCGCTTCGGCCACGCCTTACCTCGTCTCTGAAGTCGTATCGAAGCCGCTGCTCAACGGGTTGTCATCCCATCGCGCGCAACCGCTGCCATTCAACACGCCTCATTGCTCTCTATCGGCGCGTCTGCGGGTAACTTCATGCGCCGAGACACAGGAGCGCGAGAATCCGCTCGCGCTTGCCAAAAGAGATTCCGGAAGCGAATTCAGGAAAAAGTTAGTTAACGAATTCTTAAGGAAATATCGTGAGGCGATGTTTCCTTCAACACGCTGAAGATATTGAAGAGTCGCCCTCATCGATTTTGAGAATGGAATGAGATTGGCTACCTTCATGGAGGCGCTGATCGCCTGAAACCGACGCATCCCCGGAGATTGCGTAAGCGACCGCCGAGCCAATCAGCGCGGGAATGATGAACGCGTGGCCACCGGTAGCTTCGGCAACGAAGACCACAGCCGCAAGCGGCGTCTTATACGCCGCCGCGATAAACGAAGCCATTCCAACCGCGGCATAGAGCGCGATCAGGGAGCTGTGGACGACCGTCTGATTGAAGGCAATTCCGATGGCCCCGCCGGTGAGAAAAAGAGGAACGAACATGGCGCTTACGCCGCCCGCCCCCAGCGTGAATGCCGTCGCCGCCAGCTTGAAGATTGCGAAGACGACAAGCTCGAGCGAGCCGTGCCCCTGGTTGAGTATCTGATCGACAGCCTCGTAGTTTGGCCCGAGCGGAACCAGTGTTCCCGGATAAAGTTGCAGGAAGAGCAACCCGCACAATCCGGTCAGCATGCCACCGACGCCGAGCTTGATCCAGTGCTGCACGCGGCAACGCACCACCGCACCGCGCAGGCGACGAAAGGTGATCACGAACGCCATCGCGATCAGCCCGATCAACACACCCAGCACCGCGCTCCACAGAAGATCGTGCATGGTATACATCCCGGAGCCTGCAAAATTGAACAGTGGTGCACTGCCCAGAAACGAACCGAGGGTCATATACGAGACGACCGATGCGATCAGGGACGGCAACAGCGCCTCGTGGGCCAGGTCGTCCTTGTACGGCATCTCCAGCGCGAATACGATGCCAGTCAGCGGAGCGCGAAAGACGGCAGACATGCCCGCTGCCGCGCCGCAGATCAACATGATCCTGCGGTCCCGTTCCTCCAGGCGAAAACGATGCAGGCTCCGGATTCGAGTCCACAGCCAGGACCCGATTGCGGCCCCGCCGTAGATGCTTGGGCCTTCGAGCGCGGCGCTGCCGCCGAAACCCACCGTGGCAATCGCCGCAGCCAGCTTGGCTGGAAACGAGCGCATGTCGATCGCGCCCTCGCGCTCGTGATAGGACTGAATAATTTCCTCCGTCGAGTGTTGATTCGGGTCGGGAGTAAATTGCTGCATCAACAGACCAGCCAAAGCGCATCCCGCTACAAGGCCCGGAACGATCGCCCAAGGATGCGTGAGGTAGTAGCCAAGCACCGCAGGCCACATCTCGCGCAGAATGACGGTGGCTACGACCGTGATCGTCACCCCTACGAGCAATCCGATCAGCGGCGCAATCACCAGCCACTTGTGCAGATTGCGAGTATAGGTTGCGCTCAAATCCTCCTGAACGCGGGGAAGAAAACGACGAACCAGAGAATGTTTCCGGAGCCTATCCGAGGGATTGAGAAACATGAGTCTTCCTTGGAGTGCATCTGTCACGAAATATCGTTCGGTAAAAGACACCTCGAAGGCGTCGATTCACTTACGTAATCAGCGCTTTCAGCGCGCGGATCAACTGAGGGCCAAGCACGTTCAATTCGCGGGAGTGATCCGCAGAAAGCCTCCGCAGTATCCGGTTTCCGCGAGCGGTCAGCTTGACGACAACATTGCGACGGTTTGCCGGATCGCTCCGCCGAGCTACCAGGCCCGCTTCTTCGCCGCGCGTACTCAACTCCACCACGGTGTTGTGTTTGAGCGACAATCGTTCTGCGAGATAGCCGATGGTCGTGATCGTCCCCTCTGGAGCGCCGGCAATCTGGAGCATGAGTTGGTGCTGCTGAGCCGTCAGCCCGGCCCTGGTCGCGGCTTCTTCGCTGAAGTGCAGAAAACTTCGCAGCGCGAAGCGAAACTCCGCCAGCGCCCGCATCTCCTCATCCGAGGCTTCAACGTATTTCGTGGCTTTCATTTACATATCGTAACACGATGTGTAATGTGCGCGCGGCAAGATCACCCGCACGGTCTCGGTCAGGGGATGGGAAGGCAGGGGGACGAAACAAAAGATTGCGGGGAAGTGAGAGCAGGAAGCGGCCGGGGATTGGTAACGATGCCGGTAGTGTCGATCAGCCAACCGTGCAGGTCGTCGAGGTGGCGTTAGCCCGCGGCAGCCGCACGATAAACTCTGTCCGTCCCGCTTCCGTGGCGAACTCCAGCTTGCCGCCAAAGTTCTGGGTCACGATCCGATGCGCAATTTCGAGGCCCAGTCCGGTCCCTTTGCCCACCGGTTTTGTAGTGAAGAACGGCTCGAAGATGCGATCCCTCACCTCCTCTGGAATCCCCGCTCCGTGATCGGTTACGCCAACCGCAAGATAGCCCGGTTCGTTCCAGGTGTGAACTTCGATCACCCCGCTCTCGGGCGAGGCATCGATCGCATTATCCAGCAGATTGGTCCACACCTGGCTGAGCGCCACCCCGGAGGTCTGAAGATTGGCCTCGCCCGCATCGAACTGCTTCACAATTTCGATCCCCCGGTGGCGCAGCTTGTGGCCGAGGATGGTCAGGGTGCTTTGAATGCTGTCGTGGACGTCCAGCTTGCGCAGACTGCAACGGTCGTCGTAGGCAAATTTCTTCACCGCCATCACCAGGTCCGAGACGCGCGTCACGCTTTGCTCGATTGCATCCACCAGGCACACGCTCGACACCAGTGACTCCAGCCAGTTCAGCGCGTCCGACAGGCCCTCCTCTGGAAACGCCTGTCTCGTGCATTGCAGCTCCGCGACGCTCAGCCCCATGGAAACCAACTGCGGTGCAATCCGATAAGCGTTTTCTACGCCCGCCTGCTCCAGCCACGCACCCATCGTCTCTTCCGCGTCCATCTGTTCGATGGTGCTCATGGCCGTCGAATGCGCATGCCCAATCGCTTCCTGCTGCAGGTTGCGCATGCAGGCAAGCTGGTTGGGCGTCACCTCGCGATCACAGAAGTGAAGGCTCAGTTCCTGAAGCCGGAGCATGTTCTCTCGTAGTTGCGATGCTGCGCGCTTGGCCGCCGAGCCGGGATTGTGCAGCTCGTGCATCAAGCCCGCTGCAAGCGTGCCCAGCGAGATCAGTTTTTCCCGATGCAGCGCTTCGATCTGATACGCATGTTGCCGCTTGCCGGAGTCAGCCAGAACCGCTTTGCGCACCGTTGGACAACAGGCCATCATCCGCCAGAACTGATCCTCGTCTACGCAAAGAATCCGCGAAGGCTGCGCCGCCAGAACGCGCACCGCCATCACCTTCCCTGACAGCAGCAGCACCTCACCAAAACACTCGCCCGCGCGCGCAATGGCCAGCCGCGTCACGGAGCCATCCTGCTCGACGCGATCCGCAGCAACTTCGCCCTCGAGCAAAAGGCAGTAGGCCTTCAACGGATGCTCGGGATCAAAAAGCGTACCGTCCGCCGGAACTTCCAGCCGCTCGCACTCGCCCAGCATCTCCAGTTCGTCCTCCGTCATGGAAGCAAAGACGGCAAAGCTGCGAACCAGCGACGCGGACTCGCGCATCGAGATACGTCCGACGCTGTAGGGATGTCTCTCGCCTGTCATCTTGTCAACTTCAACGGAACGGTCACGCCCACAACCTGTCTCGATTCCAGACTGTGCCAAATCCAGACTGCATCACCTGCCTGGTCTCGGTCACGAGCAATTCTCGCGCCTGCACATACTTCTATGGATGAATGCAAATGCGTAAAGATTCGATTTTCCAGATGTTTTCCTTCCCCTTCTTCCATCGGCAGACGTTCTTTCCCGCTTCAGAAACCCGCCAGGTACTGGTGCGCAAACTGAACCGCGATCGATCCCTCGCCGACCGCAGAGGCGGCGCGCTTGACCGATCCGTGGCGGACGTCGCCCGCGACCAGCACGCCGGGCAAGCTCGTCTCCAGCAGATAGGGCTCTCGCTTCAGCTTCCACACCCCGCTGAAACCGCTTGAATCGCGCAACTCCGGACCCGCCAGAATGAATCCTTTCTCATCCCGCAGCACCGCTGCTGGCAGCCACTCTGTCCGCGGCACCGCCCCGATAAACACGAACAGAGAACCTGCCGCCCGCGTCTGCTCTCCCGTCGGACCCACCGTCCGCAGCGCCTCCAGCCGATCCCCGCCCTCGGCCGCAACCACCTCGGTATTCGCCTCCACCACGATATTCGGCGTCCGCTCGATCTCATCGATCAGGTATCGGGACATGCTCGAAACCAGGCTCTCGGCGCGCACCAGCATTGTCACCTTGCAGGCATAGCGCGCAAAGTGCAGCGCCGCCTGGCCAGCCGAGTTCGCCCCGCCCACCAGGAAAACCTCTTCGTCCTTGCAGGCCGCAGCCTCGACAAGCGCCGCACCATAATAGATACCGCGCCCGGTCAACTCCTCCGCGCCCGGTATCTCCAGCCGCCGGTACTGAACCCCGGTGGCCAGCAGCGCCACATGCGTCGATACCTCTCGCCCATCGGCGAGTTGTACAAAGCGATACTGCCCTTCCGAGCGCATCCCCACCGCTTGCTGCGTCAGAAACTCCGCCCCGAATTTCACGCACTGCATGTGCGCTCGCCGGCCCAGGTCGCTGCCGGTGATGCCCGCCGGGAACCCGAGATAATTCTCAATCTTCGACGAGGAACCCGCCTGCCCGCCCGGCGCATCCGGCTCGATCACCAGCGTCCGCAGCCCCTCCGAGGCACCGTAGACCGCCGCCGCCAGCCCCGCCGGTCCCGCTCCCACCACCACCAGATCGTAAAAATCGCTCGTCGCCTGGGTACGCAGTCCCACCCGCGCCGCTACCGCTTCCAGCGCAGGGGCAGCCAGCGCACTCCCGTCCGGAAACAGCACCACGGGAAGCGCCGCCGGGTCCAGCCCGCGCTCGGCCAGCAATCGTCGCCCGTCTTCGCCGCTCGCCATGTCCAGCCAACGGTACGGGATATGATTCCGCGAAAGAAAGCTGCGCAGCTCGTGATCCCTCTGCGACCATCGATGACCCACCACGCGCAGACCCTCGAACTCCGCGGGATGACCGGCGTTCCAATCAGAGAGCAGGTCGTCCAGAACAGGGTAAAGTTTCTCCTCCGGCGGGTCCCACGGCTTGGTCAGGTAGTAGTGAATGCGCGCCGTATTGATCGCGCGGATGGCCGCCTCCGTGTCCGCATAGGCCGTCAGCAGCACCCGCTTGGCCTCGGGGTAATGTTGCCGCGCCTGCTCCAGAAACTCGACCCCCGTCATCCCAGGCATGCGCTGATCGCTTACGATCAGCGCCACCACCTCGCCGCGCTCCTTCAACTGACGCATGGTATCAAGCGCAGCCTGGCCGCTGGCCGCGCGTAACACCCGATACTCCGCTCCGTACTGGCGACGCAGATCCTGCACCACAGCCTCCAGCACGCTGACATCATCGTCCACCGCAAGCAAAATTGGCCTGTTCATATCCTTCCGTTCAGTGTAGCTCTGTGACCTGTTCCGACGCGCTCGCGGCGGCACCGATTGCGCCCAATGAAAACCCATTTGCTACTCTTATTCTCATGCTTGGCTTTCTGTGCCACCATCAGGGTACCTTCGGACCGTACATCCGCACTCGCCGCTTACCGAAGCGTCCTGC
>JAJZFR010000424.1 GCA_021805265.1 Acidobacteriota bacterium
AGCCTTCCGTGGCCAGGTCGAGCTTGAAGCTGGTGTTGCGGGCGGAGATCCAAATCTGACGGACGGGAGTGTTGGGGGTGATGACGAACTTGCCGGCGGGTTTTTCAAAGACGACATAGAGCGCTCCCGCCTGCTCCTCGACCTCGAAGGTGTCGTCCTCTTCGGCCTCGATCAACTCCTGTTTCAGCGCTTCGATGGCCTCGTCGGCGGCGCGGCGAAAGGCGAGTTCGTCCATCCTTGGTTCAGTCATAGGGTCAGTGTAACAACTGTGCGCGATTGCGGGCAGCGGGGCGACCTCGCCGTGCATCTTTTTGGCTTTCAGGCACCATGCTTGCGGAAAGGGTGAAAGTGGCAACAGTATCTCTGGCAAACCGGATGCAACCCAGCCAGTAAAACAGCCACAAGAGGGCGAACGACTCAGATCGACTGCGGATTTTTATCGGCCATCAGAAATACGGATTGGGCAGAGTCTGCATGGTCGCGATAAGGTAATGGCATGGGTGGACGATCTGGAAGTCGTCCAAATCTTTTGCAGAAGACCGGAGTGGAATGCAGATGAATCAACCAATTGGCACCAGCCGCAGAGGGTTTTTCGGGCAGGCAGTTGTTGGCGTTGCCGCAGCCATGATGATGGGCACAGCAGGCGAAGCGCAGATTGTGTGGAAAGAGAACCAGTGGAAGCAGCCCGAGTTCAACACGCTGCTCAACCTGAAGCGAACGGTGAAACTGGTTATCGACTGCGCCGTGATCGAGGACGGAGAAGTGCTCGGCGCGGCGCGAAATGCGCTGAACGCGATGCACTACGGCTTCGGCGTTGCGAAGAACGAGATTCAGGTGATTGCCGCGCTCCATGGGCCGGCGAACCTGCTGAACTATGACGACTACATCTGGCAGAAGTACAAGGTCGGCGAATGGTTCAAGCTCGACGACCCCGAAACCGGCAAGCCGGCAACGCGCAACATTTTTTATCCCAGCAAGGCAAGCGGAACGGCTGGAGCGGGACTGCACTACACCTCGCAGGATGAAAACAATCCAGACTCGGCCGAGCAGGACACCAGTATCGAGGGCCTTCGCGCGCGCGGTGTGCGTTTTCTGAGTTGTCACTTCGCTACTGAAGCGCAGGCGCGTGTGATCCTCAAGCGGTTCAACCTCAAGCAGGAGCCGGAAGAGATTGTGAGCGAGATGCTGGCGCATACCGTGCCCGGTGCGCTGGTGGTTCCCGGCGTGGTTGGATCGGTGACCATGCTGCAATCGGTGGGCCACTACAGCTATCTGAAGATTGCCTGACGGACAGCGGGAACCTCGAGGAAGTCAAGATGAGTAAGAGAATCTTCGTCGTGTCGGCAGTCTTGCTGGCCGCCGTGGCCAGCCTGAGTGCGCAGCAAATGCCGCCGTGGAGCGGCGGGAAAAACAATCCGGCATCGCGGCCTGGCTACGTTTTTCAGGTGGGCGATGTGGACAATGTTCCCGACCTGCACGGCAATCCGGTCGATGCGCAACTGGTGCTGTTCATCGGTGGCAATCAGTTCTTTGTTTTGCCGAGTTTGATTGCAGAATTTGAACGACAGCATCCGGAACTCAAAGGCAAAATCTTCTATGAGACGCTGCCACCGGGCATTCTGCGCAAACAGATAGCAAGCGACGATACCCTGACGCTGGGCAATCTGACGCTGCGCGTTGTCCCGGATGTGTATGAAGCCGGCGCGCGTGTGGTGGACGCGATGGCGACCGCTGGCGCGGTGGATTCGGTGACGCGGTACGCGACCAATGATCTGGCGATCATGGTTGCCGCGGGGAATCCGCAGGGCATTCACTCGCTGAACGATCTGGCGAAGCCGGGATTGCGCCTGGCGCTGCCCAATCCGGAGTGGGAGGGCGTGGCGCGGCAGATTGCGGCGGCGCTGCGCAAGGCGGGTGGAGAACCGCTCTACCAGAGCGTTTATGTTCAGAAGGTGAGCGACGGCAGCGCGTGGCTGACGCGTGTGCATCACCGGCAGACGCCGATGCGCATTCTGGCGGGCAAGGCGGATGCGGGCGTGACGTGGGCCTCCGAGGTTCGCTTCCAGGAGAAGATAGGCAATCCGATCACCGGGGTTGCAATTCCGGATGCTCAGAACGCGACGGCGATTTATGCCGCGGCAGTGATGAAGAGCGCACCACACCGCGCGGCAGGCGAAGCATGGGTGAGCTTTCTGAAGTCGGATGAGGCGCAGGCCGCATTTCACGAGTTTGGGTTCAAGAGCTATGCGCCAGGAACATCCGAGGGCGCGCGCGGACGATGAAAGTTCACTGGATACCGGGGGCCAGTCTGGGCATCGCCGCGCTCTACCTGGGAGTGCTTGGCATTGGATTCAGCCACCCGAACCTGCGGACCTATGCGCCGCCCACCGCGCCGCCGAACACGCTGGGATGGAAGGCTCCATCGAGCGAGGATATTCCCGCCGGAGCGCCGGGGGAACTGATTCGCAGCGGGCGGCGCATCTTTCGCGCGACGCCTTGGTTTGCATCGGATCATGCGGGCAACAAGCTGAGTTGCGGAGACTGCCATTTGGCGGGTGGAATTGCGCCATACAGCTCGCCGCTCGTAGGTGTGCCTGAGTTATTCCCCATGTATAACTCCCGCGCGGGCCATGTTATCAGCCTGGAGGATCGCATCCAGGAGTGCTTCACGCGCAGCGAAAACGGAACCCCGATCGACTATAACGGACCGGAGATGCGAGCGCTGGTGGCCTATATCGAGTGGCTCTCAAAGCCGGAGCCAGGGCGGAAGAAATTCGCAGGCAGGGGACTGGTGAAACTGCCAGGGCTGACGCCGGACCCGCGCCGCGGAGCACTGATCTATGGCGAGCAGTGCGCGGGCTGCCATGGAACGAACGGTGCGGGACTTGTGCCGCAGTTTCCGCCGTTATGGGGCCCGGATTCCTTCAACGATGGCGCGGGGACAAACCAGATTCCAAAAATGGCTGCCTTCATCGAGCACAACATGCCGCAGAACAGAACGGGCACACTAACGGCCCAACAGGCCTATGACGTGGCGGGGTATATTCACCAGCAGCCACGGCCAGCTTTCAACCCGGCGTACGAGAATTACTGACCTGTCCGGATAACTCTTGTGTGTAACTTCAGTTGAGGAACATGGTGCGGTAGAGGGTGTCGCGCTGGACGGGCTTGAAACCGGCGTCGCGGATGATGCGCCGCAGCTCCTCTTCGGTGGTCGAGTTGCTGGTGCCTGCGGCCTTGACCACGTTCTCTTCGAGCATCACCGAGCCGACGTCGTTGCCGCCGAAGTGGAGGCCCAGCTCGAGCACCTTGAGGCCCTGTGTGACCCAGCTAGCCTGCACGTTGTCGATGTTGTCGAGATAGAGCCGGGAGATGGCCAGCACCTTGAGATACTCGACCGAAGTGGCCTCGTCCCAGCCGCGCCCGCCGAGCGCGGTGTGGTGGGGCTGGAAGCTCCAGGGAATGAAGGCGGTGAACCCACCAGTCTCTTCCTGAAGCTGGCGCACGACCTCGAAGTGGTTGATGCGCTGGTCAAAGGTTTCGCCGACCCCGAACATCATGGTAGCTGTGGTGCGCATGCCGAGCTGGTGAGCGGTGCGATGCACACTGACCCAGTCCTCGGTACGGCACTTGAGGCGAGCGATGCGATGGCGCACATCATCGTCGAGAATCTCCGCTCCGCCGCCGGGGATCGAGTCGAGGCCGGCGTCGCGCAGGCGGGCTATGGTGTCGCGCAGGCTCAGTTCCGAGT
>JAJZFR010000208.1 GCA_021805265.1 Acidobacteriota bacterium
TCAGATAGGCGTATTCCATGAGTTCCGCCTTGGGGAGTCGAAACACAGTTCTCCGCGCATAGTTTTCCGAACCCAATCCATGGCAAAGCGAGTCTAAACATCTATGGCAGGAACCCGTTGCACAGACAGGGTCGTCGGCGCCATTCTGGGTAGCTGGCGCTATGATCTTTCGGCCATCTCACCAGAGATGCGCCGCGACTATGAACAGCACATGGCCGACTGCGCCCACTGTCGCGCGCGCCAGAAGTTTCACCGTACGCTCGACGGTACCCTCGCCGTGTTGACGGCGCTTTCCATGCTGTCGTTTCTCTTTGCTCTGGCGGTTCTCCAGCGGGTCAAGTTCATGGAGCACGTGGCCTTCAACATCCTGCATCTCGAGGTTGTCTCGATGTACCAGATGCTGGTCTCGGCGGCCTTCGCCGGGCTGGGTTTTTCGCTCATCGCCTTCATCCTGGTCATGACCACGACGCCTGCGCCGACCTACCTCGGGGGCATGGCGCGGGACCGCGCGCGCTTCCTCGAAGCGCGCCTGCCAGAGTCGATTCGCTCCTTCCGCTCGCGCTAACCGGGGACCGGGCTTCTGATCTCTGATCCACGGCGCGCTGCAATCTTCAAAACAGGAAGCGCCTTTCCGCCCTGGGCTATACTGCGCCTATGCTTTCGCTCCGCAGGCTTCCATTTGCCCTTCTCCTCATCGCCGCGAACCTTGTGTTTGCCCGGTCGGCGATGTCTCAAAATACTCCAGAGCAGGCGCTTGCAGGCCAGGCGCTCACAGTGGGCGCAGTTCTGGCCCGCGTTCGCGCGAATGTCGCGGCCTACACCGCTTCCATCCCCAACGTCATCTGCGAGGAGTCGGTTGATTCCCGGCGCACTGGCGGCGGCAAGGTCAAGGATGAGATGAAGATCGAATCCTCGTTCAGCATTGTCCGGTCGGGCGATGGAAAGAATTTACGTGAGACGCGCGTTAAAAATCTGGTCGACGGCAGCAAGCCCAAAAATCAGAAAGTCAGCCCGCCGTATGCCTTTTCAGGCGGCATCGCCAATGTCATAGAGATTGTGAACGACAAGTGCAGCAGCTTTGCCTTTGCTCGCGATGGGCACACCGCTGGCGATGCTCCCATTGTGATCGTTGCCACCCCGAGAGCGGCCTCGCAGGATTTGTCTGCCAATTGCGCGCGCGAGCTGAAGCAAAGTTTCCGAGCGAAATTAGTCATCGATCCACAGTCGTTCCAGGTTCATCACCTCGAATGCTCCATGCAGGATATATCGTTCGGTCTGGCATCCCATCTTCCGTTTGTTCCCGCGCCGTCCACGCACAACTATTTAGCCTTCGCCGTGGATTTCGCTCCAACTTCGCTCGGCGGCAAGACCTTCTGGCTGTCGCAAACGGTCACCTCGACCGTGACGGATAAGAACAAACCGATCACCCTCGAATATGAAGCGCACTATACCAACTACCACCGGTTCGCGGCGACCACAACAATCCTGCCCGATGTCACAGAGGTATCGAACCCGTAGGTTTGCGGAGCGTCTGGGGGCAGCTAGGGCATTTTCCGAAATACTGTGAACTTCCCGAAAGCTGTCAGGATGGATTTTTCTTGAGAAAAAATCCAGTCAGCGTGGCGATTTTGGACTACACCATTTCGGAAAATGCCATAATGGACGATTTTGCCGTGCGCCGTCTGTGACCGCCCGGCTACTGTCGCCAGGGGATGGTCAAGGCTCCGGTGAGGCTGCTGACTTTTTGCACGTTGTGGTTGCGGCACCAGCGCTCGAGCTGCTTGACCAGCTTTTCGGTGGCTCTGGGGTCGGCGTAGCTGGCTGTGCCCACCTGAACAGCGGTTGCTCCGGCGAGCAGGAACTCGACAGCATCCTCTGCGGACCCAATCCCGCCCATGCCGAGGATGGGTATGCGGACAGCCTGCGCCGCCTCGTAGACCATGCGCAGGGCGATGGGTTTGATGGCCGGGCCGGAGAGGCCGCCGGTGACGTTGTGGAGCAGGGGCTGGCGCGTCTCCGCGTCGATGGCCATGGCCAGGAAGGTGTTGACGAGCGAAAGTGCGTCGGCCCCGGCCAGAGCGGCTACTTTGGCCATCTGGGCAATCGAGGTCAGGTTGGGGCTGAGCTTGACAATCACAGGCCGTCTGGTGATCGCTTTGATGCGCGCGACCAGGTGTTCGAGCGCTCCAGCATCGGCGCCAAAGGCCATGCCGCCCTCGTGGACGTTGGGGCAGGAGACGTTCAGCTCATAGGCGGCGACTCCGTCCGCGTCGTTGAGCCGCTCGACGACGGCGAGATAATCAGCCACGCGGTAGCCGAAGACGTTGGCGATCACCTTGCAGGCCGGGTAGCGGCGCAGCTCGGGCAGTTTCTTGAGGATGAATTCGTCCACGCCGATGTTCTGGAGGCCGATGGCGTTAAGCATTCCGGCGGCTGTGGGCACCATGCGCGGCGGCTTGGTGCCCGCCATTGGCTCGATGGAAAGACCCTTGGTGACGAAGGCTCCAATCTGCTCGAGCGCCACAATCTCTTCAAACTCGATCCCGTAGCCAAAAGTGCCACTGGCAGCGATGATCGGGTTGGCTAGTTCGAGGCCGGCGAAGTGTACTTTCATGTCGGGCTTCAAGGCTGGCTCCGCATCTCTCCAATCTCAGGATAAACGAAACGCCGCGCGGGGCTGCCCGGCTGGGGCGCAAGCGCTGCGGGAGCTACCTGGCGACGGGGTGTTGTTCGGTCCTGGCCGGCTTGAGGGCCTGGGTGAGCACGTGTCCGATGGCCGCCGAGGGCTGGTTGATGCCGAGCAGCGAGGCGAGAGTGGCCGCGAGGTCCACCGGCTCGACGCGCCCGCGATAGGTGCCCGCAGCGAACGGCGCGCCGTAGAAGGCCAGCGGCACGTGGCGATCATAGTTCCAGGGGCTGAAGTGGGTGGTGCCCGTCTGGCTGCCCCAACTGCTGAGATTCTGCATCTGGTAGCCGCCGAGCACCAGCATGGTGTACCACATGCCGCGGTCGGTGTAGCTGTGGGCAAGCTCCTGGCCGAAGGGGGTGTTGGGCAGGTCGCCGCCAGCCAGTTGGAGCCGGGTATAGGTGCCCACGACCTGGAGCATGGGCGGCAGGCGATGGTCGCTCACCGGGGCGCTGGCGAGGGCGGCGTTCTGCTCGTCGATGCCCGCGCGAATGGCCGTGGCGAGCGCTTCTTCCGCAGTCTTTTCGTCTCCATTGGCGCTGGCTGCGGCTCCGCCGGGCAGGAAGACGCGCTTGTCGAGCTGGAAGTAGGGCAGGTCGAGTCCGGGCATCAGGTAAGCGACACTCTGGCCGGGGGTGAAGCGGGCATTGAGCGCAGCGTTGATGCTGATGGCGAGGGTCTTGAGGTTGACGGTTGCGGCGTGGATGCCGAGCGCCGAGGCCACTGACGGCGCGGGCGCGACGCCGTGATCGGCAGAGAGGGCGATCCACACATTCTCGAGGCCGACGTGCTGGTCAAGCCAGGTGAAAAAATCGCTCAGGTCGTGGTCCAGGCCAAGCACCATATCGTGCTCCTGCCGAGAGTCTGGCCCGTATTTGTGGCCCATGATGTCGTTGGCCGAGAGCGAGACGACGAGCATGTCGGTGGTCTTCGACTGACCCAGCTTCGCGCCGGTGATGGCGGCCTCGGCAAAGGCCAGTTCGTAGGCGTTGGCCGCAGGCGTGATGCCGACCTTCTCATAAAACTCGCCTGTCCCGTCCCAATGGCCAGCCGTGGCTGCGCGCT
>JAJZFR010000137.1 GCA_021805265.1 Acidobacteriota bacterium
GGCACGTGTCCCACCTGAGCGCGGCCGTGGCCGTTCGATTCGCTCACACCGGCGATTGGGAGACGCGACATGAGGAAGTTTTCGAGCGCTCCATCCACAACCAGTGGGACGCGCTGCGCGGGCTGCCCTTCCTCGTCAAAGCGGTAGGTGCCGCTGAGCCAGGTATCGCCGAATTTGGTCATGGTTGGATCGTCGGTAACGGAGAGAAAGGCGGGCAGGATCGGTTTGCCGATGTCTTTGGTGAATGTCTCGCCTTCGTCATCGCCACGCTGCCGCTGACCCTCGAGGCGGTGGCCGAGAACTTCGTGAAAAAAAACGGCAGCGGCGCGACCCGAGAGAATTGCAGGCCCGTTGAAAGGCTCGGTGACGGGAGCTTTGCGCAACTGTTCGAGGCTGTCGCCGAGAGCGTGCATCGCGGCGGCAAGTTCTGCCTGTGCGGGCAGGCCATCGACGGTTGGTGCCTCGAAGGTCTGCGCGCGAAACATATCCATTCCGTCCTCGGCGCGCGCCACAGCGTAGACGATCAGCCGCGCCTGTTGATGAGGCGTGACGATGCGCGAGCCTTCCGAGGAAGCGAAGTACTCCGTATCGCTATCCGCAGTCAGCATGACGACGTTCCGATAGACATCCGGATAGCTGCGAAAGATGGCCGAAAGCGCGCGCACTCGATCTTCCCAGGCAGACTTGTCGACCTGTGGTCTGGGTGCTTCGGCGTTGATGGAAATCCGGGGTGGTTCACTGGAAAAATCGCCCGAAGTATCAAGCTCCTTGGCGCGAACCTGGGCCTCGGTTTTGACGCGAAGATAATTATCGAGCGCAGTGGCATAGCCTCCGTTGGTGGCCAGCCACAGCGAGCGCGCCAGCGCTTTCTGGTTGTCGGTAAGGGGAAGCAGCAGGGTATTGACAGCCGATCCGCGATGTCGATCATGCGTGTTGTCCAGCTTTGCATCGCCGATACGTATCTGAACATCGAGCACACGGTTCGACGCGCTCGTGGAATCCACCAGTGCGCCATACTCAGCACGAATCGAGATGCTGTCGCTGTCGTTCACGGTATAGCTCATGAAATAAGGCGGCACCAGAGTTGCATCGGAACTTTTTCCGTTCGCGCTCTCGGCGACCTTCGGCGGGACATCTTGCAGTGCGGTCTTTCCCCAGGTACGTGGTTTCCCGAGGTTGTTCATGGCGCGCATCAGTTCACCGCTCATCGTCTGGAGCAGCGGAGGGAGCGGCGGATTTGTGGCTGGCTCAGACGCACCGGCGACCGCACCGCCGAGCATTCCCCATGCCCCGAGAACGACCAGCAAGGAAGCGATTTGCCGATGACAAAAAAAAGTCGAATGGGAAGATGTCAATGCAAAAGAACGTATCATCATGCTCATGGGACGGCGGCCCCGTCTGTACTGTGCGTTATTGTCGCAGATGGGGCTATGTTTCCGCAGTGGCGGATGAAAATCCCCCCCAATCATTGGTAAAACTATGTACTTCTCACTCAAGCAACGAAGACTTGTTCGAAACACCTTCTGCGGCATTCTTTTCTCCAGCGGCCTTGGATTCGGTTTCAGCCGAGCGGCAGCGCAACCGGCCTACCGCCTTGCGCCCGAGAAACTGGCAGAAGCTGTGCGCCTTGAACATATCCGCACAGCCCTGCACTTTGGCCTCGAAATCTGGCTGATCGTTGCGCTGTTTCTCCTGCTTCGGCTGGGTCTGTGTGCGGCTCTTGTGACGCGCGTTCAAGGCTGGACGCGCCGGGTGTGGATGCAATCTCTGCTTTTTTCATACTTGCTGATTCTGGTGTTGTATTGCGTGGTTGAGTTGCCCATCGCGGCGCTTGGCCATCGGGCGATGCTCGCCTACGGGATCAGCATTCAAGGCTGGCCCGGTTGGCTGCGGGATCAGGCGTTGATGCTTGGTTTTGTCATCCTGATCGGTACGCCGGTTCTGGCGTTTATCCAGTGGTTGACGCGCTGGTCTCCGCGGCGTTATTGGCTTTGGGCCTGGATCGGCTCTGTCCCCCTCATCCTCCTCGGAGCGCTGATCCTGCCATCGCTCATTGACCCCGCCTTCAATCACTTTGAGCCGCTTGTACTGACCCATCCGGAACTCGTGCAACAACTGGAACGCGTCGTTGCGCGAACCGGAACCAATATTCCGCCGGAGCGGATGTTTCTCATGCGAGCCAGCGAAAAGGGAAACGGCTTGAATGCTTACGTGACGGGCCTCGGACCCACCAGGCGTATTGTCGTCTGGGACACCACGGCGGACCGCATTCCACAGGACGAGGTCCTGTTCATCTTTGCCCATGAAAGTGGTCACTACGTCCTGCACCATGTTGCGCTGGGAGTCGTTCTGGGGATTGTCGGAACGCTCGCCATGCTGTGGATGACCGCTGCTCTGGCGGAGTGGCTGGTCAAGCGGCGCGGCAATCGTTGGCAAGTGCATTCCCTTGCTTCGCCCGTTGGACTGACCCTGCTGTTGCTCGCCCTTTTCGCTCTGGAAGCGATTACGGAGCCGGTCGGCAACTCCATCAGCCGGGCAATGGAACACCAGGCGGATATTTACGGCCAGGAGGCCATTCACGGAATTGTCGCCGATCCGCAAAGCACGGCGGTAAACGCGTTCAATCATCTCGGACAAGCCTGGCTGGAAGACCCTCACCCGAGCGCGTTCGTCGAGTTCTGGACCTACGACCACCCCTCGACCGAGCAGCGCGCCCAGTTTGCCGCACACTACGATCCGTGGGTCCCCGGAGCGCGCCCGCGTTACTTCTCGAAGTGATACCGGAACACGAGAGTGTGCGCTTACGCGGAGTACACTGGCTACGGAGTGCACACTACAGCTATGAACTGTCTTTTCTGCAGCATTCTCGACGGCGCGATTCCATCGACCGCTATTTACTCGGACGAGTTATGCTACGCGTTTGCCGACATTGCGCCACAGGCTCCTATACACGTCCTGGTGGTTCCGCGCAAGCACATTGATTCGCTCTCCGCGAGCACAGTGGAAGACACCGCGCTGCTCGGTCATCTGCTGAAAATTACAGCCGAAATCGCGCGTCAACAGGGGCTGAAGAATGGCTACCGAACGGTGCTGAATACCGGCGCGGACGGTGGCCAGACGGTTGCCCATCTCCACGTGCATCTGCTGGGCGGCCGCAGTCTCGCGTGGCCGCCCGGATAGCGCTCGCCAGCCTGGATTTGGAATCTCAACTGGTAGTTGTCTCTGCTGTTTCGCCCACACCCGCCGGAGGTGGAACGGAATCAAAGATCGCCTTGACAACCTCCCGTCCGGCTGGAAAGACTAATCCTGAAGCTGTATTAAATCGCTCGGGTTGAGCGCCGGCTTTTTCCTCCGGAGCCAACCGCAGGAATGACGGGAATACTGTTGGGAAATATCTTCTGGAATGAGGTGTGGACGATGAAAAATTCGATTCAAAAAACCCTGCTCACAGGCTCGATTTTGCTCTTGCTGTTGGTCTTTTCCGCTCTTGCCTCGCGCGCGGATATCGTCGTCCTTCACGACGGCCGCAGCTACTCCGGCAGCTTTGCCGGCGCGCCCTCCGGAAAGCTCGTCTTCACCGATAACCAGGGCATCCAATACACCTTTCCCATCGCCGACGTTCAGTCGCTGGTCTTCTCGAATCTCGCCGACCACATCTCGCTGCGCACCGGCCACTCCTATCGCGGCCAGCTTGTCGGCCTTACCAGCCTCAAGTTCAACGGCTCGAACGGCGTCTCCTACGTCTTCC
>JAJZFR010000159.1 GCA_021805265.1 Acidobacteriota bacterium
CCTGCATCAGCCTGCGATTCCTGCCGCGCCGTCGGCGGTCGAGCTCGCACCGGAGGATCTCGATCTGACGGAGCGAGTTGTCCAGCTCGAGGCGGAGGTTGCGGTGCTGACGCGGGAACTGCTGGAAGTGCGGGGACAGGTCGAGCGGCTGCTGAGAAAGCCCCAGCGCGGGGAGTGATGGCAGTCGAGCCAACTCGTGGGTCTGGCGCGCGGGCCTATTCGTTCAGCTCGAAGCGCTGGACAAGAGCGTCCAGTTGATTTGCGGTGGAGAGCAGTTGAGAACTGGCCTCCACGACATGGGTAGAACCGGTAGCAGCCTGTTGCATGGAGGCGGCAACCGAGCGCATTCCGTCGCGCAGTTGGTGGACGGCGTCGGCTTCGCTTTGGGCAGCAGAGGCGATGGTTTCCACGCGCGAATCCACTTCGCAGGCAAGTTTGACGATGTGCTGAAGGGAATCGCCCGCCTGTGCGGCGACCTCGACCCCGTGCGCGGCGCGCAGGCAGGCGGACTGGATGCCGGTGAGCGCGCCGGCGGTTTCCGTGGTGATGGATTGGACAATGGCGGCAACCTGCTGGGTAGCTCCGGCAGTGCGCTCGGCGAGGCGGCGGACTTCGCCCGCGACGACGGCAAAGCCCCGTCCGTGCTCGCCGGCGCGGGCGGCCTCGATCGAGGCGTTGAGGGCGAGGAGGTTGGTGCCCGCGGCAATCTCCTGGATGGTTTCGACGATCGAGTGAATCTGGGTGGCTTGCTGGCTGAGTGCCTGGACGCGCAGGGCGCTCGACTGGGTAACGTCGGCGATGGACTGGATTTCAGCGACGGCGGCGGAGACGAGTTGGCCACCGTGGCGCGCGGCATCGGCGGCGGCGCGTGCCTGAGCAGCGGCCTGGCCGGTGTGGTGCGAAATGTCTTCGATGCTGGTGGCGATGTTGTCGATGGCGGTCACGGAGGATTTGATCTCGATCTGCTGGCGCTCGATATTCTGGCCGCTGGCGGAGGCGATCGAGCGGATTTCCACCGATTTTCCGTTCGTAGCCGAGGAGCCTGCTCGAACCTCGATGAGCAGTTGGCGGAGGCTGAGCACGAAGGCGTTGAAGCCGTGAGCGAGGTGACCGATTTCGTCGCCTCGACTTTCATCGAGTAGGGTATTGAGATCGGCATTCTTGAGCTTTGAGGCAATGTCGAGGACGGGAGCGAGGATCAGGCTCCTGAGCAGGAAAAACTGGACTCCGACGGAGATGGCCAGCAGCACCAGAACCACACAGGCGAGGATCGAGGTCGCGTTGAGGACGCGGGTGCGGACATCCGCTTTCGGGTAAGCCGCCATCAGGGTATATCCCCAGCGCGGATAGGGCAGCGAGCGGACGACCCACAGGCGGGAGGATTTTGCCTCGGGATTCTGGAGCAGGCGGGTGACGAGGTCATCGGAGACGCGAGTGCCATGGAAGACGACCTTTCCGCCGGGCTTGAGCAGCGCGACGAAGCCAGTGTCCAGCACGGCGGCTTCCCGGATGCTCTGGCCCAGCGCGGCCAGGCTGTCCAGGCGATAGCCGGTGTACCAGATGCCGATTACAGCTCCGGCGGGATCGGTGATGGGGATGTAGCTGGTGATGTAGGGGACACCGAGAATATCGACGACGCCGGAGAAGCTGTGCCCCTGCTGGATGGCGGCGTAAGCCTTCCCCGTGGGATCGAGGAGCGTACCCACGGCGCGGGAGCCATCCGGCTTGAGGACGTTGGTGGAGACGCGGACGTAGTCGCCGCCGGACTTGACGAAGAGGGTAGCGGTGCCGCCGACGAGCTTTCGGACGTTGTCCACAAGACTGAAATCGAGAGTCTGGGAGTTCGAGCCGAAGTGGAGATCGGGGACGAGGCGATTCGCGACGGTGGCGTTGCCCTCGAGGCTTGCCGGGCCGAGCTTGCGGCCTTCCGCCTGAAGGACGTTCATCCCGGATTGAGCGGCCTGCGAGGTAAGGTCGTCGATGCTGTCCAGGCGGCGGGTGAGCGTGGTGAGCTGCTCTGTGATCTGCTGCTCGGCGCTGTGGGCTTCGCGGTAGCTGGCGACTTCCCAGCCAATGACGCCAAAGATCATGCCCGCGCAGCCAACGGCGGCGGCGGTGACATAAAGAAAGCGAAGCGCCAGGGGAAGATGTTTCATGTGTACGAACCTCAGACAGATCGATTGCCAGGCAAGCTGCCCGCAAGGAACCTATCGACCGAAGAGCCTCCCTTCAATAATGAAAACCCTGCGCGCGCTTGAATTGGTTCGGGAATGCGTCCTTCATCCCTGCTTTCCCGCGCAGATACGGTGCCTGCGTTGGCGGATTCTAACGTGGCCTCTTGCCGACCTCATCCGATTGCTTTATTGTTCTTTTTCCTGCTGTATGCGGCAGCTTTCCGCTGCTACTTCACTCGCCAGCAGACTGAGGAACTTCCATGCCGTCATCCATTCGTCCTGACCTTTCGTCCTTTGGCCGCCGCAGTTTCCTTCGTTCCGCTGGTCTTTTGTCCGCCGCGAGCCTTGCCGGGCCGCGCTTGCATGCGCTGGCGAGCGCCGTCGAGGAGCCAGACAAACCCGTAGCCGCGAATGACCGGATTCGGCTGGCGCTGGTGGGCGCGGGTGGCCAGGGGCAGTACGACACGAGCGTCGCGCTCCAGGTTCCAGGGGTGGAACTGGTGGCCGTGGCCGACTGTTACCAGGGGCGGCTGGACCACTGCCGCGAGCGCTGGGGCAACGCGCTCTTTGCCACCAGGGACTATCGCGAGATATTGGCTCGCAAGGACGTGGACGCGGTGCTGGTGGCCACGCCCGACCACTGGCACAAACAGGCTGCGGTGGACGCGATGGAAGCGGGCAAGGACGTCTACTGCGAAAAGCCCATGATCCATCTTTACCCGGACGGGCCAGCGATGATCGAGGCGTCCCGGCGCACGGGGCGGATTCTCCAGATCGGGTCGCAGCGGGTGAGTTCGATGGTGTATGCGAAGGCGCGGGATTTGCTGGCGTCGGGGGTGATCGGTCAGCTCAACATGGTGACCGCGCGCTGGGACCGGAACTCCTCCATCGGCGCGTGGAACTACACGATTCCGCTGGACGCGAACACCGAAACCTGTGACTGGGAGCGATTCCTCGGAACGGCTCCCCGGATTCCCTACAACGCGGCGCAGTTCTTCCAGTGGCGGAAGTGGAAGGCTTACGGTTCCGGCGTGGCGGGCGACCTGTTTGTCCATCTCTTCAGCGGGACTCACTTTGTCACGGGCACCCAGGGGCCGACGAGAGCAATGGCGACCGGCGGCCTGCGTTTCTGGAAGGATGGTCGCGATGTTCCGGACGTGATGCTGGCGCTGTTCGACTATCCCGAGGGCTTCAACCTGAGCCTGCGGGTAAACTTCGTGGATGGTGGCGAGGAAAGCGAAGGGCTGATCTTTACCGGATCGGAAGGGACGCTGGAAATTGCCGGCAACTCGGTGATTGTGAGCCGTGTGCCGCGGGAGCGTGGCCCCGGCCTGAGCATCGGAACGTTTACGGAAGCCATGCAGACGGCGCTGCGGAAACAGTATCTCGCGCGCTATCCGGTCGAGCATCCCACGGGCACACCGCCAGTGGCGCTGGACAAATATTCGGCACCGAACGGGTACAACGACAGCTACGACCATTTCTACAATTTCTTCCACGCGGTGCGGACCCGGAAGCCGGTCGTGGAGGATGCCGTGTTTGGCTACC
>JAJZFR010000412.1 GCA_021805265.1 Acidobacteriota bacterium
TCTGGACCCGATTGCCGACAAGATTCTGCTCAGTTCGCTGTTTCTTGTCCTCACGCGGATGGGGATTCTGGAAACACGCGTGGCGGCCATTGTCTTCGGTCGGGATATTGGCATGTTGTGCGTGGCGAGCATTCTCTACTCGATCACCGACCTGAGAGACTTCCGTCCCACCCTGCTGGGCAAGGCAAACAGCCTGAGCCAGATGGTGGCAATCGGTTTTGTGCTGCTCAGTCTCGCTTCCCTGTCTTCAGCTCCGTGGGTCTTTGCCGCGCGACGATACTCGCTGGACGCGGCGATGCTGCTGACCGTGCTTTCTGGCTTTCATTACGCGCTGGTGGCTTCGCAGCGGATCGGGCCCGTGACGGAGGCCGCAGGGCCGCGACAGATACGACGACTGCCCCTGGTCTGACTCCTGGTCCCCATATCTGACGCCGGTTATTCCTGCCCGGCGGCCTGCTCTTCGGTGCTCTCGTCGAGCTTGGATTTCTCTTCCAGCTCCATATCGCGGAACTCGTCGGAGTCAAAAACCTCACCGCATTCAGTGCACTCGACAAACTCGACGTCTTCCTGGCGGGAGACGATGCGGACGCGCGGATGTTTACAAATAGTTGCCATTTGGATTGGATTTCAGTTCCTGATTTTCAGCCCCATTGCGGAAGATTGTACCGAGTCGGTGGGCCTTTTCCAGTCACTTTTTGAAAAAATGAATGGAAAAATCCCCATTCTGTACTCGCTTGTCGCTTGATTGCGTTCGGCATTACGCATTTTTCACTCCTCGGACGGAAAAATTCAGGAACCGGGGCAAGTACTGGAAAGCTCTTGGCAGAATATGAGGATCATTCGTCGTGTACCGCTCGGTCATCGACCCCGAACGATTTCCAGCCGTGGGAAAGATTTCCGGTCCGCCCATCCGCACCCATTGAACTGCGACAGTTTTAGTCCTATACTGAAAGAGGACTGATCGAGTCGGAGTTTGTCGGGGCGAGGTCAGGACAAGGTCCGGGCAAGGTCCGGGCAAGGTCAGGGCAAGGTCGGGCTGGCCCGAATCATGACCTGGACGCACTTCGAGGATCGCCGTGCTGAGGCTGACGAAAAAAGCGGATTATGGCCTGATGGCTCTGAAGTATCTGGCGGAGCATCCGGACGCGGCTTCGGTCAGCGCCAAGGACATCGCCGATACTTACGGGATTCCGCCGCAGTTACTGGCCAAGGTGCTCCAGCGGCTGACCAAGGTTGGCCTGCTTCGTTCCCACGCCGGAATGAACGGCGGCTACGAGCTTTCCCGCGCGGCGCGCACCATCTCTGCCTTCGAGGTGATTCATGCCATTGACGGGCCATTGTTTATCACCTCCTGCACCAAGGGAAGCAAGTCCTGTGAGCTGGAGCCAAACTGTACGGTCAAGGAGCCGCTCGAGCGAGTGAATGAAAGCATCGCCGGGGTTCTGCGGAGCATCAGCATCTATGACCTGGTAGACCATGAAACAGCAGCCGCACGCGCCTCGGGGCTGCAGCAACTGGTCTCCCTGTCCCACGCCATGTAAGGCGCTGGCAGTCAGGCGAAACATTATTTTGTCGGGCGCAACGACGCAACCCCGCACCTGTGGAGAAACTATGAGCACTGTTAGCAGCAATCCCGTCCTCGGCAATCCAGTTACTGGCGATCCGGCAGTTCCCGCTGGCGTCACCCTGCCCATTTACATGGATAATCACGCCACCAGCCCGATGGACCCGCGTGTGCTCGAGGCGATGATCCCATTCTTCACGGAGAAGTTTGGCAACGCGGCCAGCCGCAACCACTCCTTTGGCTGGGAAGCGGAGCAGGCGGTCGAGAAAGCCCGCGAGCAGATCGCAAAGCTGATCGGCGCGACCGCCAAGGAGATCATCTTTACCTCGGGGGCAACGGAAAGCAACAACCTCGCCATCAAGGGCATCGCCGAGATGTACAAGGAGCGCGGCAACCACATCATCACCCAGGTGAGCGAACACAAGGCGGTGCTCGACACCTGCAAGCGGCTCGAAAAATACGGCTATCGGGTGACCTATCTGCCCGTGAAGGCGGACGGCCTGATCGACCTGGAAGACCTGCGCCGGGCCATGGACGAGAAGACCATCCTGGTCACCATCATGAGCGCCAACAACGAGATCGGCGTCATCCAGCCGATCGCCGAGATCGGCAAGCTCTGCCACGAGAAGGGCGTAATCTTCCACACCGACGCGGTGCAGGCGGTGGGTAAGATTCCCATGGACGTGCAGGCGATGAACATCGATGTTCTCTCGCTGACGGCGCACAAGATTTACGGGCCAAAGGGAGTAGGCGCGCTGTATGTGCGTCGGCGCAACCCGCGCGTCCAGATTGCGGCGCAGATTGACGGCGGCGGCCATGAGCGTGGGATGCGTTCGGGCACGCTGAATGTGCCCAGCATTGTCGGTCTGGGCAAAGCCTGCGAGATTGCGGGCGAGGAGATGCCCGTGGAGGCTGCGCGGCTTCAGGCACTGCGCGACCATCTTCGCCAGCGTCTCGAGTCCGTGCTTGATTACGTTGAGGTCAACGGCTCGTGGGAGCATCGCCTGCCCGGCAACCTGAACATGAGCTTTGTCTACGTCGAGGGCGAGAGCCTGCTGATGGGCATCAACGACGTTGCGGTTTCGAGCGGTTCGGCCTGCACCTCGGCGACGCTCGAGCCATCCTATGTGCTGAAGGCTCTGGGCCTCGGCGACGACGTGGCGCACAGCTCGATCCGCTTCGGCCTGGGCCGCTTCAACACCATGGCGGAGTGCGATTACGTAGCCGACAAGGTGATCGGCATTGTGCAGAAGCTGCGCGAGCTATCCCCGCTCTACGAAATGGTCAAGGACGGCATCGACCTCTCGAAGATCGAGTGGGCCGCGCACTAGGGCACGAATACGCACCGCGATCCTTTCATCCGCATGAGCATCGAACGAGTTACCAGCACGAACCAGTTACCAAGACCGAGGAGGTCATTCCAATGGCATACAGCGACAAGGTTATCGATCACTACAACAATCCCCGCAACGTCGGCCAGCTAGACAAGGCTGCGTCCGAAGTGGGAACGGGGCTGGTCGGCGCGCCGGAGTGCGGCGACGTGATGCGTCTTCAGATTCGCGTCAATCCCGAAACCCAGGTTATCGAAGAGGCCAAATTCAAGACCTTTGGCTGCGGCTCGGCGATTGCCAGTTCGTCGCTGGCCACCGAGTGGGTCAAGGGCAAGACGGTCTCGGAAGCGCTCGAGATCAAGAACACCGACATCGTGAAGGAGCTTGCCCTGCCGCCGGTGAAGATTCACTGCTCCGTGCTCGCCGAGGACGCGATTCGCGCCGCTATCGGCGACTGGAAAAAGAAGAACGGCGTCGCGGAAGCGGTAGCCGCTCTCTAAGGCATTTTCCGGAATACTGTAGGCTTTCAGAAGTTCGTGGGGGTGGATCTTTCTTGAGGAAAAATCCAATCCGCAGAATGATTTCGGTCTACACCTTTCCGGAAAATGGTTTAATCGCCACTGCTTTACACACACTTCTTCGGTTGCCGCGTAACTTGCGCGGCAACCGGGATTGTTTGTCTGCGGGGCAACAGAAACGGTTCAAACTATGCAGCAGATCGTAAACATTTCGGCCACTTCCTCGACCCCCGCCCAGGCTGGCTCCGGTCATGCTTTGGACGAGTCGTCTCCCACGCCAGCCCCGGCGATTGCTAC
>JAJZFR010000414.1 GCA_021805265.1 Acidobacteriota bacterium
GCCCAATCCGTCCTCTTCGGCCCTGTTTCTGACCCCGCGCCATGGTAAAATCAACATGGAAATGATCCGCTAAAGGGAAAGGGAGAAGAACAGGGACTGGCGCCCAGGGATGGACGCTTCCAAGCCCCTTTTCAGGACTCCTTTCGTGTGCTGCAGGGCCTTCACTCAGGCGAATACCCGGCGCACAGGATTTGCGCAGCAAACGATTTACAACCCTCCGATTCCAGCGAGCGATATGTCTACTGAAAACTCCTTCGCGGCCCCTCACAGCGGCAACACCCCCGCCAACAGCGCCAGCTACACCAGCGAGAACATCAAGATTCTGGAGGGGTTGGAGGCCGTTCGCCTGCGCCCGGCCATGTACATCGGCTCGACCGGCGAAATGGGTTTGCATCACCTCGTCTACGAGGTCGTCGATAACTCCGTCGATGAGGCGCTCGCGGGTTTTGCCACTGGCATCGAAGTTATTATCCACTTTGACAACTCGATCACCGTTGTCGATGACGGACGCGGCATCCCCGTTGACATGAAGACCCTGCCCAACGGCGAGCAGATGCCCGCCGTACAGGTCGTGCTCACCAAGCTCCACGCCGGCGGCAAGTTTGACTCCTCCACCTACAAGGTCTCCGGCGGCCTCCACGGCGTCGGCGTAAGCTGCGTCAACGCGCTCAGCCAGGAGTTCAACGTCGAAATCTGGCGCGACGGCCTCACCTATGAGCAGGACTACTCCTGCGGCGACGCCATCACCGGCCTCCGCCAGACCGGAACCAGCCAGCGCCGCGGAACCAAGGTCCATTTCCTCCCCGACCGAAGCATCTTCGCCGTCACTGAATACAACTACGACACCCTGGCACAGCGCCTCCGCGAGCTGGCCTTCCTCAACAAGGGTCTGCAGATTTCCCTCACCGACGAGCGCAACATCGACCCCAGGACCGGCGAGCCGCGTCGCTCCGAGTTTCGCTACGCCGGCGGCATCTCCGAGTTCATCAAGCACCTCAACAAAGGCAAGGCTGTCCTCCACGAAAAGCCCATCGCCATGGAGGCCACCCGCGACAACATCGAGATCGACATCGCCCTCCAGTACAACGATGGATACTCGGAGACGCTTTTCAGCTTTGCCAACAACATCAACACCGTCGATGGCGGCACTCATCTCTCCGGCTTTCGCTCGGCCCTCACACGCACCATCAACGCCATTGGCCAGTCGCTCGGTCTCTTCAAGGACGTGAAGGAAAACCTCTCCGGCGACGATGTTCGCGAGGGCCTGGTCGCCGTGGTCAGCGTCAAGCTCTCCCAGCCACAGTTCGAGGGCCAGACCAAAGGCAAATTGAACTCTGACATCGCCGGCACCGTCCAGGCCTTCGTCAACGAGCGTCTCGCAGCCTTCCTCGAACAGAATCCGCAAGTGGCCAAAAAGATCATCAACAAGGCCATTGACGCGGCGCGCGCCCGCGAAGCCGCCCGCAAGGCACGCGACCTCACCCGCCGCAAGGGCGCGCTCGATGGCGGCGGCCTGCCCGGCAAGCTGGCAGACTGCTCCGAACGCAATCCGGAAAAATGCGAACTCTATCTGGTCGAGGGCGAGTCCGCCGGCGGCACCGCAAAGCAGGGCCGCGACCGCCGATTCCAGGCCATTCTCCCGCTCAAGGGAAAAATCCTCAACGTCGAAAAGGCCCGCTACGACAAGATGCTCGGCCACGAGGAAATCCGCGCCATGATTACAGCCCTCGGCTGCGGCATCGGCAAGGACGACTTCGATCCCGCCAAGCTGCGCTACGGCAAGCTCATCCTCATGACCGACGCCGACGTGGACGGCTCCCACATTCGCACCCTGCTGCTCACCTTCTTCTTCCGCCACATGACCGAACTCATCAAACGCGGCCACGTCTACATCGCCCAGCCGCCGCTCTACAAGATCAAAAAAGGCCGCTTCGAGCAGTACATCAAGGACGACCGCGAGTTCCTCAAGGTCATGGTCAAGCGCGCCTCCGAGGGCATCGTCGTCCGCCATGGCGAGGGAGCCGAAGCCATCGATGGAGCCACGCTCACCCGCTTCATGAGCCACCTTGACGAGTACCTCGGCTTCTTTGACAAGGTGGGCAAGCGGATTCGCAACGAGAAAATTACCGAGATGCTGGCCAGGGCTGAGTTGACCCGCCGCGCCGATTTCGAGTCCGCAGAGGACGCACCGCCCGCGAAGCTCGTCGCTCTCCACGCCGAGATCGCCGCCGTGGCCGCGCAGTTCCAGTTCCGCGCCATGGGAACCCTCCAGCACGACGAGGAGCACCACACCTGGTCGTTCTCCTTCACCGATTCCCAGGGTGCCGTACGACGCATCGACTGGACCCTGGCATCCTGCGCCGAGTTTCGCCAGATGATGGCCAAATACGCCCTCATCAAGGATCAGATCGAGCCGCCATTCCTCATCGAATACGCCTCGAAATCCACCACCGAGACCGCCGAAGACGACGCCGAAACCACGGGCGAAAATGCAACGGAGGCTGTCGTCGAAACCAGCGCATCGCGCGCACCGAAGCGCAACGCGCGAGCCAATCGCGAACCGGTCGAAAAGCAGTCTGCCCGCGAACTCTTCGACTACGTCGTCGAGCAGGGCAAGCGCGAATACCAGGTCCAGCGCTACAAGGGCCTTGGTGAGATGACCTCGCCCCAGCTCTGGGAGACCACCATGGACCCCGCCGTGCGCACACTCCTCCAGGTCAAGCTCGAGGACATCGCCGAGACCGAACACATCTTCACCACGCTGATGGGCGAAGACGTCGAGGCACGCCGAAAGTTCATCGAAGACAACGCCCTCGACGTGAAGAACCTCGACATCTGAAAAATCCGGCGGCTGGAACTTCACGCGATCCGTGCGCATCAGGTCAGTACTCCCATTCGCCGGCAGAGCGTTGCCCTTCGATTCATGCTCGACTCGTTGAATTTCTACACGGGTTTACAACCCAATATGCCAATGAATTTGCATAGAGGGAGTGGTACACTCACGTCACGATGCTCTTGAACAGGTTACGCAGAATCACCACTGGCGGTCGTTGGATACCAGAGATCGATGGTCTGAGATTTGTCGCAATCTTCTCGGTACTCCTTTATCACCTGAGCGGAGAGTTAGGAACGCGCTCAGGACGAATCATTCCCGTCGAACCAAAGTACGCTTGGCTCGGTGCCCTGCTCAGTTACGGGGATCGAGGCGTGGTTCTATTCTTTGTCATCAGCGGTTTGATTCTGGGTTTGCCGTTTGCCAGACAGAGTTTGAGCGCGGGATCTCCGGTGCGCCTTGGCAAGTACTACATGCGCCGAGTAACTCGACTCGAGCCACCCTACATCCTTGCTATTCTCCTTGCGTCTCTGATGATCGAGGTTTACAGCCATCCATCCGGGGTAGCTTTCTGGGGGCATGTACTGGCTACGATCTTCTATCAGCACAACCTCATCTACGCCACACTCAGTCCGGTGAGCGCTGTTACATGGAGCCTGGAGATAGAGATTCAGTTTTATGTTTTAGCTCCGCTATTCATGCTGGTTTACCGCATTTCATCCAGGCTCTATAGGCGCGCTTCGATCCTTGTGGCAATCCTCGCTTTTGGCCTCGCACAATGGCCATTCTCAACCAGTCCTCGTTTCGAGCTGAGCATCCTGTTTTTCGTACAGTATTTCCTGGCTGGCTTGCTGTTGGCGGATA
>JAJZFR010000268.1 GCA_021805265.1 Acidobacteriota bacterium
GCTCCTCGATCTGACGGCTCGCGCTGCGCCCACCCTCCAGATATCCCGCTACATATGTCGTCGCCATCGTTCCCTACCTTATCTCCCAGCTACGCCGATCTCTGCTTTGCCCGCCAGCATCTCTGCCTCGCCGACTTTTTTCCCGCGCCTGTACCACTTTCTCCTGCTCGCGACTATTCATCTCTGCCGCTCTCAGCTTCGCGCTTCTCGCTCGCGGATTCTCCAAAATCTCTTCTTCCCTCGCAACCACCGGCTTCCGCGTCAACAGCGTCCAGAATCCCTGCGCCACGCCCGCCTTCATCGCATCCTTGGCGATCCGATCCTCCAGCGAATGAAAGCTGATCACCACAATCCTGCCGCCAGGCCTGAGCAATTTCGGCGCTGCTTCCAGCAGCCGCCCAATCTCATCCAGCTCGCGATTCACATGAATACGGAGCGCCTGAAAGGTTCTGGTCGCTGGATGGATTCGTTCCCCTTTGATTGTCGGGACGCATCCGGCAACAACCCTGGCCAACTGGCCCGTAGTTGCTATCGGACGCGCCCGGACAATTGCTCTGGCGATTCTCCACGACCTCCTCTCTTCTCCATATTCGTAAATGAGATTCGCAAGATCCCTCTCGTCCATCTCATTTACCACCTGTTCGGCGGTTACCGACTGGCGCGTATCCTGACGCATATCCAGCGGTCCATCCGCCTGAAAACTGAACCCTCGCTCGGGCTGGTCCAACTGCATGCTGCTTACCCCAAAGTCCGCCAGCAGCCCATCCATCGTGCCCGCTTCCACAAACTCGCTCACCCGGCTGAACGCTTCGCCCACCAGAGTCACCTGCGGCATCGCCTCGCCCAGTTCGCTGCCCAGTGCCTCCAGCCGTTCTCCGGCCAGCTTCAGCGCCTCCGGATCCCGATCCAATCCAATCAGCCGACCCTTCGCACCAAGCTGCCTGGCCACCTGGCTCGCATGCCCTGCAAGGCCCAGCGTGCAGTCCAGATACGTTCCACCCGGCCGCACCGCGAGGTACTCCAAAACCTGTTGCGAAAGAACCGGCACATGCCTTCGTTCACTCTTCGACATGCGCTCCCCCTGAGGGGTAATCTCTGCGGAGATCAGCTCCCCGCCTGCTTGCCCTTACCTTGCCCGGCCATGAAATCCATTGCCTCGGCCATCGAAACCACCGGTAAAGCATCCTGCCCGCTCCCCGACTCCGCCTCTACCCGATGCTGCATCACCTGGTGGTTGGCGATCTTCATGTACCGCCCTGCCCCCAGAATGTCTACCTCGCCCACCAACCCGGCCCGCACTCTCAACCGCTGCGGCACCAGCAGCCGGTCCTGACCATCAATCTCCATCTGCTGACCGTAAAAATTCACCTGATCCAGAAACCGCTGCTTCTCCCGAGACTCGTCCGGGATCAGCGCCCACTCGGCTTCTTTCTTCTCCCACTCTGCCAGCGGCCATATCTCGCCCAACTGCCCATCGAACGAGGTAATGAAAAACTCCGACCCATACTGCTTCTGCTGGATCAGTTTCATGAACCCAGCCGGCAGCTTGAACCGCCCCTTCTCATCGACCTTCACCTCGTACGATCCGCGAAACATCTTCTACCTTCGTAGCTCTCAGCCTGGCATCCATGTTCATCCACCCAATTTCGACCCAGGCGGCTTGAAACTGAACTCAATCTTACGTCAAGTTAGAAAAAATATCCCACTTTCTGCCAAAAAATTCCACCAAATTCCGCAATCCAATTTTCCGCTCCTCGCCCCGCGAAGAATCAATTGACCTCAAACTGCTACAAATTGGAACATTTGCGCGAAAATGCGCCGGGAAACCCACAACCGAGTGGACTCATCCAGAAGGGCCACACTGGGTAGTGTTTACTTGCTTGATTCGCTTCTCGCGCCGTTGGACCGGAATCCCGGCCTCTGCGAGTGCAGATGGCCCACCAGATAGACCAGAACGGCGAGATTGGCCACAAAAAGGCCGAGCCGGAAAGCAGTCACCCGATGGAAAACCTCGAGTATCTCGAGCGGCAGAAACGATGCCGTAATCACTGCCGTCAGATACTCCGCCCACAGTTTTTCCAGCAGCAACCCGATACCCTCAACAAGCCCCAGCGCCGCATACACAAACACAAACACGCTGATCCGCCGAAGCATCGGGTCATCGACTGCGGCTGCACGGTCCAGCAGGAAGCTGATCAGCCGACCGTCGGTGTGGAAGCGCATCTCCGTCACCAGATTGGCCAGCACGTCGGCCGTGTCCTTGTGCATCAGCTTGAGCGCACCAAAGCCCACGCTGATCAGCAACAATGCCTGTAACAGCTTATAGACGGCGATCAGCTCCAGCCATCGATTGTGCCTGCGGGAATTGGTGGTCTCGGACAAACTATCAGATCTCACTTTTCGGTTGCCGCCCTGCGCGCGAACAGCACACGCCAGCCAGCGTATTGCCGCGCGCCATCGATCATGGATCACCCGCGGAGGCTCCGACTCTAGTCTCTACGTTACTGCAACAGCGTCGGTTCGCCCTAATAGCTGCCGAACCGAGCGGCCTGATCTTCTGCTCTGCTATCAAAGGCACCGCGCAACACCCACCCCAAAACGAAATCCTCTCGCCCAACATCCAAACCCACAAACCATTCGTTCTCCAGGTGAAGTTCAACTTTACCGGAGGACGAAATCCCATGCATCGTATGAAGAATATTTCCCTGGCCCTGCTGCTGGCTTGCTCTGTCATCGGCTCAGCCGTGGTTGCCAACGCGCAAATGATGGAGAAAAAGGACCCCAACGTCGGCGGTGCGCCCATGTTCCCCACCAAGAACATCGTCGAAAACGCCGTCAACTCCAAGGACCACACCACCCTCGTAGCCGCCGTCAAGGCCGCTGGCCTGGTCGATACCCTCGAAAGCGCTGGCCCGTTCACCGTCTTCGCTCCCACCAATGAAGCTTTTGACAAGCTCCCTGCGGGCACTGTCGAGACCCTGCTCAAACCGGAAAACAAGGCCACGCTGGTTAAAATTCTCACCTATCACGTCGTCGCTGGCAGACTGAGCGCCAAGGACCTCATGAAGCAGATCAAGGCAGGCCACGGCAAGGCTGAGTTGAAAACCGTCTCCGGCGGCACGCTCACCGCGACCTCGATGGGCGGCAAGATCATGCTCACCGATGAAAAGGGCGGCATGGCTACCGTCACAATCCCCAACGTCTTCCAGTCCAACGGCGTCATTCATGTCATCAACGCCGTACTTCTGCCTAACTAACTCCCTGAAAGGCCACTCCGGGCAGACTCACAAAGAGTCTGCCCATTTTTTTCAGCCCAAACCCCTTCGCAAACGCCCCGGTTCCATATCTCTGAATGTCCAGCCCTGCGTTCAGGGATCAAAATCAGCCAGGGTGCCCAGGTCTCGCTTTTGAGACCTCGGACTTCGCGCCGTCCGGGACTGCGTTACTCTGTACCGGGGAGGAGCGCCATTCCATGCCGGAAACTCTCGAAACCAGCCACTGGGTCCCCTATCCCGTCGAGCTGGTCTTTGCCTTCTTCGCCAACCCTGCCAATCTCCCTCATCTCATGCCCGGATGGCAGCAGCCGCGCATCGAAAGCTCCCGCATCGAAGCCCCGCCAGCCCGGCCTGTTCCGGCCGAACAAGCCCTTCGCTTCCAAAGTCCCGCCGCTGGCGC
>JAJZFR010000361.1 GCA_021805265.1 Acidobacteriota bacterium
GTGCGTAATTCCGCTGGCGATTCGGCACGGGCATCCTGGCCAGAGCGTGGCGCAGGCTTCGCCGAGTCTGGCCTCTGCGAGTGAGGCTTCAGCGCGTCCGGCACAAACTAGTCCGGCACAAACTAGTCCGGCACAAACCGGGGCCGCGCCTGCCGACCGCGCGGAAACAGTAGGCGAGGCGGCGGCTTCTCCGCAGTCTCCTCGGCGCGAACGGGTCCCGGACCAAGCGCAGATTGCGAAGGCGGAACGGAACGGGGCAGCGAGTGCCCCGGCAAATCAGGATTCGGATGACGAGTTGATGGCCAGCATCGACAACGAGCTGGCACAGAGAACACCCAGGGCGCTTGCGCCGCTGGCAAATTTGATGAGCGACTCTGCGGAACAATAAACAGACTGGCCGGGAATGGCCTGGGGGCAGACAAGAACGCGCCACCCGGTCCGAGGCCTGGCCAGGACACAGGTAAAAGGGATAGAGGTTATAGGGATGAAGCAGATTGCAGTTATGGCGGGTACGGTTTTGATTGCCGCGTTGTTGACCGGGGCGAGTGCACAGGCGCTGCAGCCGGTTGGGGGTGGCCAGATGGGGCCGGGTCAGGGCATGGGGCCGGGCATGCAGCAGGGCATGCAGCCGTTCTCGCGCCCGTTGATGGGGCTTGGGCCGGGCGGACGGTGGTGGAATATGCCGTGGGCGGCGCGGCAGCTTGGTTTAACCGACCAGCAGCGGGAGGCGATGGACCAGATTTTCCAGCAGCATCGGTTGAACCTGGTGGACCTGCGGGGGAATCTGCAGAAGGCGGAGATAGAACTCGAGCCGCTGATCTCGACTGACCAGCCCCAGGACGCGAGGATACTGGCGCAGATCGACCGGGTGGCGCAGGCACGGGCCGAGCTTGAGAAAGCCAACGCGCGGATGCTGCTGGATATTCGTCATCAACTGACCCCGGAGCAATGGATGAAGTTGCGCGCGTTCATGGAAAAGCGTAGGGAGAGAATGGCAGGCGGGCAGGGGCAAAACGGGATGGGGCAAAACAGGATGGGGCAAAACAGGGGAGGTCAATTCGGATCGCAGGCAAATCTTCCGCCCGCTGGTCCCGAGCAAGGCCCCGGGAATGGACCAGGAACCGGTCCGATGCCGCAGGGCGGGGCTGGCTCGACTCCGCCGCCGCAATAGGTTTGGAGTCAGCACGGGATGGACAGGTTTTTCCGCCGCCAGAAAGAGTCGTAGGCAAGGTCTGGCGCAGCGGAGACGACTTTGCATCGAGATTGGGTGGGGGACAGGAGCGTTCGCTGCGTCGTCCATTCCGTTTTCGATGCAGACAAAGGGCGCGCGGAATGCGCGGGGTTTCCCCGCGTGTATCGTGAAAAGCCCTGGCACCTAACAGAGCAGAGAGCATTGCGGTGGCTTCGGCCACCGCTTTTTTTCCTGTCTCCGCAGGAAACGGCTCGCAGAGTGCGGATTCAGCTTTCAGTGGCCAGCAGCAGGCGCAGATCGCGGAGGTTGTTGCCAGTCGGTCCGGTAACAAGGGTGTCGCCGAGCGCGACGAAGAGCGGGTGGGTATTGAATTCGCGCAGAGCCGTCTCGGGATCGAAGTGGAGCGAGCGGGCGCGCATACAGGTTGTGGCATCGGCAATGGCGCCAGCCGCCGTTGTGTTGCCATCGATGCCGTCGGTTCCGGCGCTGAGCACGAGGACAGTTGGCGCTGCGTTCTGAAGATGTTCGGCGCAGGCGAGAGCGAATTGCTGATTGCGTCCGCCTGCGCCGGGAGTTGCATTGAGTTGAACAGTGACTTCGCCGACGGAGATCAGGCAGCAGCGGGGATGGTCTCTGCGCGCGAGTTCCAACTGCTGCAACAGGTATTGCGCGGATCGGGCGTAGTCCCAGTCATCGCAGTGGTCGTCGAGAACCACGTGGAAGCCGAGGGCGGCGGCGTGACGTGCCGAGCTTTGGGCAAATTCATCGCTGGAAAGCATCAGTTCCCAGTAAGAGCGACTCGGCGGCGGGGAATTGCGGTGAGTTGCGGGACCTTGCGCCAGGCTGTGCTCGAAGAAACGGCGGACGGAAAGAGGGAATTGTTCCAATAATCGACGCCGATCGAGGATCTTGCGCACTTCTGCAGCCGTGCTTCGATCAGGCAGCGTGGGGCCGGAGGCAATGGCGTCGAGTTGATCGAGCGGCACGTCGGAGACGAGCAGCGAGAGCTGGGTTGCGCGGCTGGCGGCGAGCGCGAGGCGTCCGCCTTTGACGGCGGAGAAGTGCTTGCGCAGGGTGTTGATCTCGGCGATGGGCGCGCCGCAGCCGATCAGTATCTGGTGGAATCGACGCGTGTCCTCGAGCGGGATATTCGAGTCGATGGGCAGTTCAAAGAGCGCCGATCCGCCGCCCGAGATCAGGAAGAAGACAAGTGTGTGCTCGTCCGCAGAATGAAGCAGGTCGAGCGCGGCGCGAGCGGCGCGTAACGAGTCCTCGTTGGGCAGCGGATGGCCACCGGCGAAGTACTGAATGCCGTTGTGGCGCAGTGCAGGCCGGGCGGGCGCGCAGCAGACGCCGCGCAGGTCTGGCGCGTCTGGCAGGAGTGCGAGCAGCGCATCGAGCATGGGCGCGGCGGCCTTGCCGATGGCCACAATGCGGATGTCTGGGAAGTCATCGAGATGAAGGCATTCCGGTCCTGACCTGGCTCGCAGGCGATGGAGTTGACGGCCGTTGCAGGCGAGGGCGCGCGCAAAGGCGGCGGGGATGGAACAGTCGGCGAGGGCGGCGGCGAGGATGGTGCGCGCGTCGCGGTGAAGGCTGGCCAGAGTTGTCTGGTTCGTGGTCACGTCGTCGATTCTCCGGCAGGCAATGGGTCGCGTTGCGAAGACAGTGCGAGAGTATTGAGCCAGCGGCGAATCTCATCCTGCATGGAGTCGAGACGGTGGGCGAAGAAATGGTCGGCGCCAGGGACAAGTTTGAGTTGGACGTGAGGGCCGGCGACCGCAGCGAGTTGGGCAAGTTGATCGGGCGTGGCGAATGGGTCGCGGTCGCCGGATAGCAGCAGCGCGGGCAGCGGCCAGCTTGCGAATTCCGGATAGGCGTAGGAACGGTCTTTGGTTTGTAGCGGCAGACCCAGCCCGAGAAAAGCCGCGACGGAGGGCCAGTGGTGAGCGGCGCGCAAGGCCATGGCCGCGCCGAAGGAAAAGCCGGCGGCAAGGACCGGGCGTTGAAACTCGCGATCAAGCCATTCGAGCGCAGTGCACACATCTTCGACTTCTGCTTCCCCGTGGTGCGTGCCCTGGCTGAGGCCGACTCCGCGAAAGTTGAAACGCAGGGTGGGCCAGCCGAGGTCGCGAAAGACGCGCGCCGCGTGGTAGACGACCTTGTTATGCATGGAGCCGCCGCCGAGCGGATGGGGATGACAGACCAGGACGGAGCAGGGCGCGCCGATTGGGTCGGGCAAAGCGTGGCCTGGATCAGATTTTCCGGGATCGAGCAGCGCTTCGAGTTTTCCCGCTGCGCCGGAAAGGAACAACGTTCTTAGCAGGGATGGTGGAGCGGATTTTGTTTCGCGGGTCACTGTTGATCATCCTATCCGTGCTGGAAGAGTTGGCCAATGGATTCGGTGACGGAGGAGTTAATGCTGGGTTATTCTGGCAGCATGAAGGATGCTGAGTTGAAGGATGTTTCGCCGTGGACGAGTGTCCATCCGAACGACCGGATTGATCCCATTGCTCTGACCCGGAGACTGGTTGCCATTGAATCGACTACGTATCATGAAGGCGCGGCGGGAGATTTTGTTGCCGATTTTCTGGATGCGCGTGGCTGGAGCGTGGAAAAAACGGCGGTGGCGCAGCCGGTGGAAAGCGGAGTCACCGGCGCGCGGTGGAATGTGTATGCCGGGCCGCAGACGGGCGCGCCGGATCTGGTTTTTTCGACGCATCTGGATACCGTTCCGCCGTATGTGGCGCTGCGCGAGGATGAGGATTTTCTGTATGGACGCGGGGTGTGTGACGCGAAGGGGATTGCGGCGGCGCAGATCGCCGCGGCGGAGCGTTTGCGGGGCGAGGGTTATGCAGTTGGATTGTTGTTCGTTGCGGGCGAAGAGCGCGATTCCGCTGGTGCAAAGGTGGCCAACGGGAAGCCGAAGGGCAGTCGTTTTCTGATCAACGGCGAGCCGACCGAGAACCGGCTTGCGCTGGCGTCCAAGGGCGCGCTGCGCGCGGTTGTCACGGCGGAGGGACGGATGGCGCATTCGGCGTATCCGGAGCTTGGCGACTCGGCGGTGCACAAGCTGGTCGAGGCGCTGGGTCGGATGATCGGGATTCCGCTGCCAACGACCGAAGGCATTGGGGAAAGTACGCTGAACATCGGCCAGATCGAAGGCGGACGCGCGCCGAACGTGATTGCGGATCGAGCCGTGGCGCAGATTCTGATTCGTCTGGTGGGCGATTCCGCAGAGACGCGGGCCGAAGTGCTGCGGGCTGCGGAGGGATTGGCTGCGGTCGAGTTTCCGCTGGAGATTCCGTTTGTGCGGCTGCGGACGGTGGAAGGATTTCCGACCATGGTGGCGAAGTTCACGACGGACATTCCGCAGTTGACCAACTGGGGTGAGCCGCTGCTGCTGGGGCCGGGATCGATACATGTAGCGCACACGCCGGCGGAAAAAATTGCCAAGCGGGAGTTGCTCGACGCGGTGGATTTATACGTATCGCTGGCGAAGCATCTTCTGGGCTGAGGCTGGCTACCAGCTATGGAGCCACTCGCCGTCGCGGCCAATGCGCACCTCGGTTTGAAAAAGGTCGCTGAGGGCGGGTTCCGTGAGCAGCGTTTCACGCGGCCCGTCGGCGAGGATGCGCCCAGCGCGCATGAGCAGGACGCGGCGCATCTCGGGCAGAATGTCTCCGAGCAGATGGGTGACCATGATGAGTCCGGTTCCCTCGGCAGCGAGCGAGCGGAGTGTGTTGCGCAGGTCGCGTTGCGCGGCCATGTCCAGCGCGTTCGAGGGTTCATCGAGCAGGAGCTGGCGGGGCCTGTGGACAAGCGCGCGGGCGATGAGGATGCGGCGCTTTTCGCCGGCGGACATCTCGCCGACCAAGCGCGCCGCCAGATGGGTCGCCTCGATGCGTTCGAGGGCTTCGCGGGCGCGCTCGCGCATCAGGTCTGTGATGTGGAGATTGGGCCAGAGGGTGGAGGCGGAAAAGAATCCCGCGAGGACGGCATCGAGGCCGGTCGAGCGCGCAGTGGTGCAGCCGGCGGTGTCGGCGGCGCGGGAGTATCCCTGGTGGCCGGGAATGTTATCGGAGACGACGCCGAAGTAGCGGCGAAGCTCGGTTACGTCCCAGCGAGCGCGACCAAAGATGCGCAGCTCCATGCCCGATTGAACCAGCGGATAAACCTCGCAGTTGAGGGCGCGGATGAGGGTGGATTTGCCGCAGCCATTGGGGCCGAGAATGGCGATGTTTTCGCCCGCTTCAATGTCGAGGTCAATGTCGCGGAGGACGATGGTGTCGCCCAGGGCAACGTGGACATTGCGCATTCGGAGGAAGGATTCGCCAGAGGGGATTTTTTCGGTGGAAGTACTCTCGGTCGTCACTTTGTTAGAGTAAACGGGATGAGCGATATTTCGAGTTTGGTGATTCCCGCGGGGTTTCGCTTTGCGGCAACGACGGCGGGATTGAAGGCAAGCGGACGACCGGATTTTGCGGTGATGGTGGCCGACAAGCCAGCGAGCGCTGCGGCGCTGTTTACGGCGAATCGGGTGAGCGCGGCGCCGTTGACGGTGGATAAAGAGCACCTGAAACAAACCGGCGGTTGGGTGCGCGTG
This sequence comes from Acidobacteriota bacterium, assembly GCA_021805265.1. Taxonomy (GTDB): domain Bacteria; phylum Acidobacteriota; class Terriglobia; order Terriglobales; family Acidobacteriaceae; genus Acidicapsa. The sequence goes on from JAJZFR010000361.1 coordinate 5,799, forward strand.
GTGGCGATCAATGCCGGGAATGCCAACTGCGCGGTAGGGCAGGCGGGCATCGATGCGGCGCAACGGACGTGCGAGGCTGCGGCAGAGCGCTTTGGCTGCAAGACGGAGGAGGTTTTTCCGTCCTCGACGGGGATTATCGGCGTACCGCTGCCGGTGGAAAAACTGGTGGCTGCGTTGCCGGCAATCGAAGCTGCTCTGGGCAGCGAGTCGGAGCATTTCCAGCAGGTGGCGCAGGCGATTCTGACGACGGACCTGGTGGAGAAGACGGCCTTTGCGCGGCTGTTGGTGGATGGGGTCGAGGTGCGGATCGCGGGCGTGTGCAAGGGGTCGGGGATGATCCATCCTCAGTTGGTGCCCCATGCCACGATGCTGGGCTATGTGTTGACCGACGCTGTCATTGACCCGCCGGTGTTGCAAGGGATGTTGGGGGCGGCGGTGAACCGCAGCTTCAACCGCATCTCGGTGGATGGAGACACTTCGACAAACGACACGGTGCTGATGCTTGCGTCGGGGGCGAGCGGAGCGCGAGTGGAAGCGGGAGAGGAAGCGTTCCAGGCGGCTCTGGACCAGGTGGCTATTTCGCTGGCGCGGCAGATTGTGTCCGATGGCGAAGGGGTGACACATGTGGTGGAGCTGCGGATCGAGGGCGCGGCCAGCGATGAGGACGCTCTGCGCGTGGCCAGGGCGATTGCGCATTCGCCGCTGGTGAAGACCGCGTGGGCGGGCAGCGACCCGAACTGGGGGCGCTTGATGGCCGCCATCGGCTACTCTGGCGCGGCGGTCGATGCCGAGCGGATCGACATTGATTTTGGCGAGCTGGCGATCTGTCGCAACGGAGGCCGGGCATCGGACCTGGACCTGGCCGCGGCGCACCGCTATCTGAAGGAGCCGGAGTTTTCGGTCACCGTGCAGCTCCACCAGGGTGCGGGGAAGTGTGTTTTCTGGACGACGGACCTGACGGCAGAGTACGTTTCGATCAATGCGGACTACTCGACGTAACGGGTGGAGGACACTTGGGAATCGGCCAGCCAGATTGACCCTGTTTCCGGGCTTCAGTAGAGTGGACGCATGACTGTTTCCGCTGTGCGCCGGGTTTTGTGCCCGCGAAAAACGCTTCGAATTGTTTTCGTCGCGGTATGCTGCTTCTGGTTTGCTGCAGGCCAGGGCTTTGGCGAAGGGCCAGAGGGGGTGGTTGTGCCGGGGGTGGTCTCGCTCGCCATGGCATTGCCTGGTGCGGTCGCGACGGGTACTGCGGGGCTGAATACGAATACGCCGGCGTCCCCATGCGAGCTTTCCCCTCAGGGTTCTCCTTACATTCCGCTGGATTACTGGCTTTATCCCGCTTTGCTGCGGCTCTATTCGCTGGGTTATCTGGATACGGCTTTTCTGGGGCTGCGGCCGTGGACGCGGCTGAGCGTGGTCCACATGCTGGAGGAGACTTCAGCAAAGCTGGAAGACGCACCGGATACGGCGGCGAACGATGAGGCGCGCAGCCTGTATGACGCGCTGTGGCATGAGTTGAATATCGACGCCGAGGGGCCTTGCCGGCAGCATCACGGATATGTTCGGCTGGAGTCTGCGTACTCGAACGAGCGCGGTATCAGCGGGACGCCCCTGCACGACAGCTTCCACATTGGCCAGTCTGTGGTGAACGATTTTGGTCGTCCCATCGAGAGCGGTTTCAACGACTACTCGGGCGGCAGCGGGTATGCCGTGGCGGGGCCATTCACTCTGTATGCACGGACGGAGGTTCAGTACGCGCCGTCGGCAACGGGCTATTCCTATGCGCTCTACTCCCTGCTGTCTGAGGTCGATCAGGTTCCCCCGGTCGGCAATGAGGCTCAGGCGACGATTCCGCTGGGACCGATCGGGACCAAGGCGGATGTGCGCCTGGTGGAGGGCTACATCTCGGCCCATGTGCTGGGCCACGACCTCTCATTTGGCAAGCAGGACCAGTGGTGGGGGCCTGGCCGCGGCGGTGCGTATGCCTTTTCAAACAATGCGCAGAATATCTACACCTTCGAGATCAATCGCAGCGAGCCGCTTCATGTTCCTTTGTTGTCACGTCTGACGGGTCCGTTTCGATATGAATTTCTGGTGGGTTCTCTGAAAGGCCATACGTATTTCAACGAACCGTGGGTGCATGCGGAGAAGATCAGCTTCAAGCCGACGCGCAACCTGGAGGTTGGTTTTCAGCGGACGGCGATCTGGGGCGGCAAGGGTCATGTTCCGATCACGCTGGGCTCGTTCCTGACGAGCTTCTTCAGTGTCCAGAACGTCTCCTTCGCGGTGAAGACATCTCGAAGCGATCCGGGTGCTCGATTTGGGGCGTTCGATGTGAGTTATCGGCTTCCGTTTCTGCGGAACTGGCTGACGTTTTATACGGATTCGGAAGCGCATGACGATGTTTCGCCAATTTCGGATCCGGTTCGATCAATGTTCCGCCCCGGGTTGTATCTTTCCCACGTTCCAGCGGCACCGAAGCTGGATATTCGAGTCGAGGGGATATTGGATGATCCCAATACCCCTTACAGCCAGGGCGGCGGCTTCCAGTATTGGGAGTATGAAGTGCGCCAGGGTTATACCAATTCGGGGCAGATCTTCGGCGACTGGATGGGCCGCGAGGCCAAGGGCGGTCAGGCTTGGACAACCTGGCACTTCAACGCCAAGGAATGGATGACGGTGAACTGGCGCAGACAGAAGCAGGCAAAGGACTTCATCGCTGGCGGAACGACGCTGGACGACTTTGGCGTGCAGTTAGTGAAGCGCTTCGGGAAGGATCTCGAACTGAATGCGAACTTCACCTATGAAGGCTACAAAGCGCCGATTTACCTGCCCGGCCAGCAGAACGTGACCGTGACCACGATCCAGTTGACGTGGTTTCCGACGCGGAAGGTCAGCTTCTGACGCTGACCCTCGGGGCGAGACGAAACGGGATCAAAGCATGGTGATGCCGGCGGAGTTATAAAGCCTGGCGATCAACTCCATGTCGCGCAGGCCCTCTTCGCCGGGAGTTTTTGGCGTGAGATTGCGGCGGATGCAGGCGGAGAAGTGGTCTGCCTGGCGGGTGAACTGGATCGGGTCTTTTTCGAGATTCGGCTCGTCGAGCGAGACCCACTTTCCATCCCGTCCAAGGTACTCGGCGCGCAGGCGAAGGCCGTCGTAGTTGAAGGCCGGGCTGGCTTCGATCCACCCCCTCGAACCATAGACGCGGTAATAGCCGCCCATGTTGGCGCCATAGGTGGTGTTGCAACTGGCGACGACGCCGGAGGGGAATTTTGTATTCCAGACGAGGTTTTCCTCGACCTCTTTGAATCGCGGGTCCGAGGCGTCGCTTGTTGCGTAGGCGCGCAGGTCGGACGGCTCTTCGCCGGTAAGGTAGCGGGTTGCGTTGAGGCAGTAGATGCCCACGTCCATCATGGGTCCGCCGCCCGCGAGTTTCTTGTTCAGCCTCCACTCGGTCGCTCCGATGTCGAAGCCGAAGGCGCTTTGAATGGACTGGACCTTGCCGATTTCGCCGTCGTGAATCAGCTTGACGGCCTTGAGGTTGGTCGGTTCAAAGTGACATCGGTAGGCGATCATCAGCTTGACGTTGGCCTGGTTGCAGGCGTCGATCATGGATTTGGATTCAGCGACGCTGACGGCCATGGGTTTTTCGCAGAGGACATGTTTACCCGCTTTGGCGGAGCGGATGGTGTACTCGGCGTGCATGCTGTTGGGCAGCGCGACGTAGACGGCCTCGACGGCTTTGTTGCTGCGCATGGCGTCCATCTCCTCGTAGCTGTAGATCGAGGATTTGGGGACGTTGTATTGGGCGGCGATGCGCTCGGCCTTGTCGCGATGGCCGCTGACGAGGGCGGTGACTTTGGACCCCGGGCTGGCCTGAATGCCCCGCATGAAGTGGTCGGCGATGCGTCCGAGGCCAATGATGGCGTAGCCGACGGGCTGGGGCGAGGCGCTTTCGGCCGATTGCGCGAGCGCGCGAGGACTGAATCTGGCGGCCATGGAAAGCGCGCTCATGGCAGTGATCTGGCGTCCGAACTGGCGGCGGGTGATGGACATGATGGATTCCTCGCTGTGTTTACAGAATGGTCGCGAGCTATGCGAGCCGCGCGCACCGAGTATACGAGGCGGTGAAGGGTTTTGACAAAGGTTTGTCCGTGCCGGTTGGATACTGCATCAGGCTGAAGAAAATCGCTTTTTATGGATTGCCAGATGGCCGTGTGAGGATTCGGCGCGCGGCTGGGCTACACTCGGACGATATGCGGGTGATGGGGATCGATTGCGGGACGGAGTTGACCGGCTACGGGGTGGTCGAGACGGATTCCACTGCGCGGACGCCGATGCTGGTCTGTCGCGGGTACGGAGCGGTGCGGCTGTCCAAACAGAAGACCATGGCGGAGCGGCTGTTGCAGGTGTTTGAGGAGTTGACCGGCCAGATGCGCCACCACCAGCCGGATGTGGTGGCGATCGAGGAGGTTTTTTACTCGGTGAATGCGAAGTCGGCGCTCAAGCTGGGGCAGGTGCGCGGGGTTGCGCTGCTGGCGGCGGCGACGGTGGGGCTGCCGCTGGCCGAATATGCCCCGCTGACCATCAAGTCGTCGGTGGTGGGCTATGGACTGGCTTCGAAGGAGCAGGTGCAGTTCATGGTGGCGCGGCTGCTTGAGCTGGACAAGCCGCCCGAGCCGGCCGATGCTGCCGACGCGCTGGCCGTTGCCATTTGTCATCTTCATACGGCGCAGACGCTGGCCATGCAGGCTCGCCTGAGCTGATCTTCCTGCGGCGCGGAGATTGTGCCCGACGCGGGAACGTTCCGACGGCGGGCTTCGTCCTTTTGACAGGATCTGCGCGGGAGGGAAATACTTACGGTCCGAGGGCGCAACTTTTGCGTTGGCAGGTGGTTTCAGTGAACAGACGCGACGTGCGGAGATGGATGATGGAACGAGTTCTGGAACAAACGGGATTGAAGACAGGGCAGCGGGAAGGGAAGTCGTTGACCAGATTGCCGCGATTGCCGCGATTGACGCGATTGGCTGTGGCGGCGTTGGCGATAGTCGGGTGGGTGGGGCTGGCCGGCGCGCAGCAGCCCCCGGCTGGCGCAATGGCTGGCACGGCTACCGGAGCAGCGGGCGGGAATGCGCGTGCGGTGCGGTTGAGCAGCGTAGACGGTCAGGTGCAGGTGGTCGAGGATGGGCAGGTCATCGCCGACCCGGCGTACGAGAACCTGCCGCTTTTTGAGGGCACACAGGTGGTGACGCGCAACGATGGCCGTGCGGAGATCGAGATGGAGGACGGCAGCGTGGTGCGCCTGACGCCGAACAGCACGGTAACCCTGAGTGTGCTCAGCGGAAGCGGGGCGACGGCCCACACGGAGATTGTGTTGAACGCGGGACAGGCTTACTTCGAGCTGCAACCGAGCACCCAGGACAGACCCGTGCAGGTGGACTACGGGACGACGGCGGTGACGCCGACCAGCTTCAGCGTGATGCGGGTGAACTATGACGCGCAGCCGGGAGTGATGGCGGTATTTTCCGGACAGGTGCATGTGACGCGCGGCACCGCGCTCGATCTCGATGTCCGCGGCGACCAGACATTGAGCCTGGATGCTCAGGACGCGTCGGTGTACAACCTGGCCGATAACATTCAGGCCGATTCGTGGGACCAGTGGAACTCGGATCGGGACGCGGCGCTGATTTCTGAGCAGTCCGACAAGACGCCGGCGACAGACCAGAATGCAGGTCAGAGTGGCGGTCAGAGCGCCGGGCAGATGCCTGGGATGAGCGATCTGGACGCGAACGGAAGCTGGTACGACGTGCCGGGGCAGGGATATGTCTGGTCCCCCTATGACGCGCAGGGAGCAGGCGCCGACTGGGACCCCTACGGGTATGGTTACTGGACGAGTTTTCCGCAGTATGGCTATGCCTGGGTCTCCGGTTACAACTGGGGATACGCGCCTTTCAACTACGGTCGGTGGAACTACTATGGGGGATTCGGCTGGGGATGGAATCCGGGGGGCGGGAATTCTCCTTGGTGGGGCCGGGGTGGTGGCTGGCAATCGAATGTGGGTACCGGGCCGAACGGGTACCTTCCGCCACAGCGCCCGAGGCATGGGGCTGGCGGTGTGGGTACAGCCGGGACGGGTACGAGCGGTGTGGGTTCAGGCGGGACGGCCAGGCCGGTCGGCGGCCCGATGACTCCGCACGTTGGGGGAAGCGGAGCTGCGCTGGCGGTGAACCAGCGCCCTCTGCATCCGCCGATTCTGGTGGATCACCGCCCGCAGAGCGGGGTGAATGCGTATCTTGGCTTCCAGCCGGGGCAGCCGATGGTGGTGGGCGGGCGGATCGTGTCACCGTTGCATACGATTGCGCCCCGTTCGACCTATGTGCGCTCCTATGCCTACCTGAGCGGGCATAACGCGCAGTCTTTGTCCCAGAGCATGAATGGGTCGCGGCAGGCTTACTCATCGAGCGGGTCGCGGTCAACCTATAGCCGGAGTTCTCCCTCGGGCGGCCCCAGTCGGCCCAGCGGACATGGTTCGTTTTACAGCGGTGGCCACAGCTCCGGGATGCACATGTCCGGCGGCGGGTCGCATGGCGGCGGTGGCCATCACTGAGCCAGGCTGGGACTGAATGGCCGCAGGGCGCGCCAAAGCTGTGCGAACTGCTCCAGTGTGAGCGCCTCAGCGCGGGCCTGGGCGGGGATCGAGACGGAGCCGGTTGCAGCGGCGATTGTGTCCATCGAGAACCCGGCTGCGCGCAGGTTGTTGGCCAGCGTCTTGCGCTTCTGGGCAAAGACCTGCTTGAGAAAAGCGAGAAACGGCTCTTCGGGGACGCCGAGAGCGGTGAACCGTGGCGCGAAGCTCCAGCGAAAGACGGTCGAGTGGACCTTGGGCGGCGGCGCGAAGGCTGCGGGCGGCAGGGTGAAAAGCTCGGTGGCCGGCCCGTACAGCGCACAGGTCGCGGTGAGCAGGCCATAGTCGCGCGAGCCAGGCTGGGCAGTGACGCGCTGGGCCACCTCGCGCTGGACCATGAGTACGGCTCGCTCGATCCCGGCGGCGCTTTGGGCCAGGCGAAGCAGGATGGGCGAGGTGATGTAGTAGGGCAGGTTGCCGATGACGAGCAGGGGCTGGCCGGTCTCAAGCCTGGCCTGTTGCGCTGCTGCGGCGAAGTCGAAGGCCAGCACGTCCTGCTGGAGGATGGTGACCTGGGCCGGCGTCCGCTGGAATCGGACTCGGAGGTCGGCGGCGAGCGACGGGTCCAGTTCGACGGCGATCAGGCGCGCGGCGCGGCGGGCGAGCGTGCTGGTGATTGCGCCCTGCCCTGGGCCGATCTCGAGGACGGTGCGTCCTGAGAGGTCGCCGAGCGCCGAAGCGATGCGTTCAATGGCTGCCGGGTCGCGGAGGAAGTTCTGTCCGAGAGTGGATTTTGCGGGCATCGATCCTGGGTCCTTCCTTGCTTTGTGAAACTCTTGCTCTGGGAAACCCTTGGTCAGCGAAACCTTTGGTCCGGGAAACGCCTGCTTTGCGAAATATCATTCTGCGCGGCATAGTAGACTTGGCGGTTGAGTGGTGTCGCAGGGAGTCTTCCAGATGCATATTGTATTTGCTGCTTCGGAGTGTGTGCCGTTTGCCAAGACGGGTGGGCTGGCGGATGTTGTGGGCGCGCTGCCGCCTGAGCTGGTGCGCCTGGGCCATCGGGTGACCGTGTACCTGCCGCTGTATCGCACGGTGCGTCCGTTCCTGCCGGAGAGCTATGAGTATGCGATTCGGTCTGTGACGGTTCCGTTTCCCCATTACAACCGGTTCGCGGGGGTGGTGGACGGTGGAGTGCGGGATGGGGTTCAGTACTACTTCATAGACTGCCCGGAACTATTTGACAGGGAAGGGTTTTATGGTCCGCGCGGTGCGGGCGATTATGGCGACAACGCGGAGCGCTTCGGGCTGTTCAGCCGCGCCGTGCTCGAAGCCACGAAGCAGCTCGGCGTGCCAGATGTGTTTCATGTGCACGACTGGCAGACGGCTGTTCTGGCGGTGCTGCTGCGCTCGGTGTATTTCTTCGATCCGGTGCTGCGCAACGTCGGCGTGGTGCTGACGGTGCATAACGCGGGCTACCAGGGCTGGTTTCCGCCGCGCACGACGGAGCTGCTGCTGTTGCCGTGGGAGATGTTCACCTTCGACAAGTTGGAGCAGAACGATACGTTCAATTTTCTCAAGGGCGGGGCAGTCTTCTGCGACTACATGACCACGGTCAGCCCGACTTATGCTCAGGAGATACAGGGTGCCGAGTTCGGCTCGGGCCTCGAAGGCATCTTCAGCCGCAGGCATTGGGACCTGCGCGGAATCCTGAACGGGGTGGACTACAGCCAGTGGGACCCGGCCAGCGATGGCCACCTGGCGGCGCACTACAGCGCAGACGATGTTGCTGGCAAGCTGGAGTGCCGGCGTGACCTGTTGCACGCCTTCGGCCTGGAGCAGGTAGCCGAGACCACGCCGGTGCTGGGGATTGTGTCGCGTTTTGCAACCCAGAAGGGCTTCGATATTCTGGCTGCCGTTGCCGACCAGCTTGCCGAGCGGGAGATGGTGCTGGTGGCGCTCGGGACCGGAGAGCCGTACTACGAAAGCTTCTTTCGCAGCTTTGCCGCGCGGTACCCCGGCAAGGTGGCGGTCGAGGTGCGCTACGACGACGCGCTGGCGCACAAGGTCGAGGCTGGCGCGGATATATTCCTGATGCCGTCGCGCTATGAACCCTGCGGGCTGAACCAGATTTACTCGCTCAAGTACGGGACCGTCCCGGTGGTGCGCGCCACCGGGGGCCTCGAAGACACCATCGAGGAGTGGAACGCCGACCGCCGGACGGGCACCGGCTTCAAGTTTTCCGGCTACCACGCGGGGGATTTCCTGTGGGCGATTGACCGCGCGCTGTGGGTCTTCGCCAACGATCCGGAGGGGTGGAAGACGCTGATGCGCAACGGGATGGGGCAGGATTATTCCTGGGAGCACCCGGCGCGGGAGTACGTCGAGGTGTATGAGGAAGTGCAGCGTCGGCGGGGGTGAGGGC
>JAJZFR010000008.1 GCA_021805265.1 Acidobacteriota bacterium
GGCTGTAATCAGCGACGGATTGGTGGTTGCATCCTGCGGGCGAAACTTCTCCATCGCCTCGATGTCGCCGGTATCGGCGACCACAACGGTCATTTCTCGCAATTGTTCCAGTAGATTTTTAGACACATGCTCCTCCGGGGATGAAAATCGTTTGGCCAAGGTTCCATTGGCTTGGCCGCCAATCCGAACGAGGCCTTCGCCTCAGAGTGTACGCCTACTTGGATGCAGAAAACGCGCCAAGGGATATGAATTTCCCCGGTGGCCGCGCCAAATCAGGTCAGGAGATCGACCGGACCTGCGTGTCAGTTCTCTTCCGGGGCAAAGGGATTCGAGAGCACTCCCAGCCCTTCGGCGCTCACCTCGACCCGGTCGCCCGCTGCCAGGGGACCGACTCCCGCCGGAGTTCCGGTGAGCAGCAGGTCGCCCGGTTCGAGCGTAATGGCCGCCGTGATGTACTCCAGCAGGTGAGGCAGCGAAAAGATGAAGTCCGCCGTCGAGCCGTGCTGGCGCAGGTCGCCGTTCACCCGCGTTTCAAGCGTAATCCCTGAGGCAACCCGGTCCAGCGTGATCGAGGTATCGACAAGCGGCCCAACCGGACAGAAGGTGTCAAAGCCCTTGGCGCGCGTCCACTGACCGTCTTTCTTCTGCAGGTCGCGCGCCGTCACGTCGTTGGCCAGGGTGAAGCCATGGACATACTCGCTCAGGTTCTGGTCGGCGCTCAGCCATCGCGCGCGCTTGCCGATGACCAGGGCGATCTCCCCTTCAAAATCGACGCGCTCCGAGGCGCGCGGCATACGCACCACTCCTCCGGGAGCAAGCAGAGACGAAACCGGCTTCCAAAACAGAAGCGGCTCCAGGGGCACGTCATTGCCGAGTTCTTTGGCATGGTCGCGATAGTTGCGACCGACGCAGATAATCTTGCCGGGCTGGACGGGCGCGAGCAACTCCGCCTGGCTCAACGGCAGCGGTGGAATGGCACAGACGTTGGCGAAGTCCTGTTCCGGCGAGTCCGTGGCCGCGACGATCACCAGTTCGCCCACAAGCTCGCCCTGACTCTCTTCAACAAGCCCCCATTGTGGCTTGCCGTTGCTCATAAATCTGCAATATTTCATCCTGCATCCTCTGTGATTGAAATGAACCGGTTGACTCGATCTGCGGTAGCTACGGATTCTCCGGAACGGATTCGGTCGCGGGGGCCGAGCGTCCGCTCTCATTTCCGCTCTGGTCGATGGCGCTGACGGCGTAGTGATAGGTCTGGCCCAGGCTGATCTTCGAATCCTGCCAGGTCGGAACCGACACCGGCTCTGGCGGGGAGATACGCTGCCACGTAGGACCGTCCGCGCTGCGATAGACAATGTAGCCGGCAAGGTCGGTCTCGGTGTCCGGTGACCAGGAAAGATTGATCGAGGGTACAGAGTTTCGAGCGCCCGTGGCCGCAGAGTAGACCGCAGCCAGACCGCTGGGAATAGCTGGCGGAAACCGGTCTGTCGTATCGACTTGCACCGGTGCGGACACGGCTCCGTCGAGTTCGAGGTTTTTGCCTCCCATGGTCACAAAAACCACGCGCTGCGCGGTGTATTGGTAACGCTGGCCAAACCGGATGTCCCTGTCGAGCGCTCCCGCATGGGCTCCCGGCGTCGAGCGGACTCCGGCAATATCGACGATCAGGTCGCGTTCAGGAGCTTCCTCGGCCTGCTGACCGAACGTGCTCTTCGCGGGTACGCTCCGGGTGGGGGTCAGCAGGCGGCGGTGCAGGCGAACCGCTGCGCGAGAATCGTCGGTTTGCCAGCCGAGGGCAACGCCCTCCGCCCGCGCCTGGGCAGAGAGATTCTCGACCGCAGGAGGTGCCGCGCCCGCCAGCACGACTGCAGGTTCGGACAGCCCAGCCGAACGACCGCGTCGATTCAGGACCTCGACAGCGTACAAGAGCGGTCGCGGCGAACCGCCGGCGAGCGCAGCCGGGAGGGTATCCGCAAATTCGGCTTGCTTCCCAGGCGCGACCGACAGCGTTTCGACGCTTTGGCAGTCGCCGGCCTTTGCCGCGTTCGATGTCGGCGGATCGGGGACCGAGCGGCAGATGCGAGCAGTGATCTTGCCTGTGGCCTGGGCAATCCCCTGGTGATCGGTGGTTTTCTGGGGGTTGGTCCAGCGCAGCGTCACGCGATCACCAGCTCGGCTCGCCGCCAGGTCTGAGACCGGCTGCGGCAGGTCGAGCGAAGGCGGCAACGGCGCGCCGGGCGTGCCGCAGCCCGAGATGCCTGCCAGTACCACACCGGCAACAAGCAGGATTCGAGCAGTAACCGCGAAGCAAGCGCCGGATCGCATTCGAGTCGGAAACCCCATCGCTTCCCAGTCTACTCAACTCCGCCACCCGAACGGGCCTGGTGAGCAGAGGGCCGCCGCATATAAGTTGCGATCAACGGCAAGAGTGTAAAGAGATTTTTCTGCCTTGGTTGCGTCAATCCGCGGGCGAAGTGGTGACCATCGAAACCACTGGCTGCCAGCCTGCGGGCGAAAACATTTTCCGGAAAGGTGTAGACCAAAACCATTCTGCGGATTGGATTTTTTTCTCAAGAAAAATCCACCCCCACGAACTTCGGAAAGCTGACGTATTCCGGAAAATGCCTTAACCGGATCGATGAGTTCGACGTTCCTTCCGTCTCCGCGAAATCCCTTCAGCGCAGGATGCCAACCGTGCTGAGATAAAACGCAAACAGCACCAGAACCCCTGAAACCATGGCAATGGCGACGCGCCTCCGCGTGAGGAACTGCGCCCGCGGCGAGCCAAGCTGGGGAACCAGCGGCAGCGCAAAGAGGATCCCGCCCAGGAAGCCGCCCAGGTGGGCCATGTTGTCGATGCGGACGCCGGTCGGCACCACCAGAGTGCCGAATCCAATCACGAAGTTGATGGCGGCAAAGTAGATCACGTACCGCCGGAGGCCGCTTAGCTCCTTGGGCGGAATGGGCAGTCGCGGCGACTTGAGCAGGATGATGAGCACACCGGCCAGACCGAAGACCGCCCCGGAAGCGCCCACGCCGACCGAATCGGGAGTGTGCAACGCCTGACTGACGCCCATCGAAAGCAGGTTGCCCGCTGCCCCCGAAAGAATGTAAGCGGCGAAGACTCCCCACGGGCCGAGCAGCGGCTCGCCCAGCAGGCCCAGATTCCACAGGCACCACATATTCGAGGCGAGATGCCAGATGCCGACGTGGACAAACATGGCGGTGACGATGCGCCACCACTGGTCTGCGCCGAGGATCAGCTCCGGATTGTTGGCGCCCCAGAAGAGAAGCTGCGACCGCGTGGGGCTGAGGAAGCTGACGTGCGCCGCGAGCATGGCGAGGAAAACCATGCAGTTCATGCCAACCAGCAGGTAGGTGGCCGGAGCATAGGCCCAGGAACGCCGCCCGCCGCGCGACCGCTGGCCGAACTCGCGGGCGCGGACGGCGCGCAACTGCTCCTGCTGGTCGAGGCCGGTGGGGCTAACCTGGCTGGCAGCAGCTTCCGGCCTGTGCTGACGCTCGGGCGGCAGAAACTCCGGCGGCTGGCTGGGAAATTCGCTGCGGGGGGAATCGCTCTCCATGAATGTACTGTAGATTGCCGTAACCAAACTGGCAAAAACGGCGCTCTGCCAGCCCGCGCAACCTCTCGCCAGCCTTCGCATTCGATGTACCCTATCTATTGTGCTCTGGTCTGTTGGCAGGCAAGTTGACAGGCAACATTGGGCACGGAGGCGGTTCCCTTGTCGAGCGACAGGAAGAAGATTTGCCGGGCGCTGTTGAGCGTTACGGACAAGACGGGCCTGGTGGAGTTTGCACGGGTTTTGACAGCGCTGGGCGTCGAGCTGGTCTCGACCGGCGGCACAGCCAGGGCGCTGCGCGAAGCGGGCCTCGCGGTCAAGGACATCAGCGATCTGACCGGGTTTCCAGAGATGCTCGATGGCCGCGTCAAGACGCTTCATCCGCGGGTGCATGGTGGCCTGCTCTATATCCGCGGCAACCCGGACCATGAAGCGGCCGTGGCCGCGCACGGCATCGAGCCGATCGACATGGTGGTCGTCAACCTCTATGCCTTTGAAAAGACGGCCAGCCATCCCGGCGTGGCCTTGGGTCACCTGATCGAAAACATCGACATCGGCGGCCCGTCGATGGTGCGTTCGGCGGCGAAGAACTTCGAGGATGTGGCGATTGTGACGCGGGTGAGCGACTACACGGCGCTCGCGGAAGAGTTGACCGCATCGGAGGGTTGCCTGAACCGGGCCACGCGATGGCGGCTCGCGAAGCAGGCATTCGCCACCACCGCAGCCTACGACACGGCGATTGCCAACACCCTCGACAAAATTGCAGAGGCGTCCGCGCCCGAAGCGGAGGCTGCCCTGGACAGCGAATCCCTGCCCCCGTCGCTCCGGCTCAACGTGCCGCTGGCCATGCCGCTGCGCTATGGAGAAAATCCTCACCAGCGCGCGGCGCTTTACAGCGATGGCTCGGGCCTCGGCATCGCCGGCGCGCAGCAGTTGCAGGGCAAGGAACTCAGCTACAACAACCTGGTCGATCTGGACGCCTGCTGGGCCTTGGCCGAGGAGTTTCCCGAGCCTGCCGTCGCCATTATCAAGCACACCAATCCCTGCGGCGCGGCCACCGGCGCGAGCGTTCGCGAGGCCTATCAAAAAGCCCTCGCGGCGGACCCGGTGAGCGCCTTTGGCGGAGTCATCGGCATCAACCGCGCCGTGGACGCCGACGCTGCCACAGAGATGGTCAAGCTCTTTGTCGAGGCCATTGCCGCCCCCGAGTTCACCCCCGAGGCGCTGGCCATCCTGGCCGCGAAGAAGAACCTGCGCCTGTTGCGCGTCCGGTCCGCCCCCGCGCAACCGGTGGTCAAGCAGGTCTCCGGTGGCCTGCTCCTGCAGGACGCCGACATCGGCAGGGTCACTGCCGCTGAGCTGCGGACGGTAACCCAGCGCCCGCCAACCCCTGCCGAGCTGGCCAGCCTGCTCTTCGCCTGGCGCATCGCCAAACACGTCAAGTCGAACGCCGTCGTCTACGCGCGCGACGGCCAGACCATCGGCGTCGGCGCGGGGCAGATGAGCCGCGTGGACGCGGCACGCTTTGGCGCGATGAAGGCCGTGCTCCCGCTGGCTGGCTGCGTGGCCGCTTCCGACGCCTTTTTTCCCTTTCCCGACGGCCTGGAGACGGTGGTCGAGGCTGGAGCGACAGCCGTGATCCAGCCCGGAGGCTCGGTGCGTGATGCCGAGGTGATTGCGGCGGCGGACCGACTCGGCGTGGCGATGGTCTTCACCGGCATCCGCCACTTCCGCCACTGAACCCGGTTGCTCGCAATTTGCAACAAAAGGAGTCTTTCCATGGCCGGAAGGAGACGCTGGCGAAGCCTTTCCGGCGGTAAGATCGTCTAATGGAATTGTGGCTTGCAGCCTGGCTCGTTTTGCTGCGCAGGAAGCCGGAAAATGAAATATTTCGGATTTTCCGCCCGATACAACCCCGAAAGACGTGGGAACATAACAGAATGATGCGACAGCGCACTCGATACGGATCGATCTTCTTGCTCGCAACCGCGGCCGCTTTCACCCCTGTGGTGGTCCGTGCGCAAACGGCTCCCCAGCCTGCGACGGATGAAGTGAGTGTTCAGCCCCTGCCCGCGAAGCCAGCCGCAGCCACCACAGCCGCCCCGGACCGCGCCGCCGCCTATTACCACGCCGCCATGGCCCACACCTACGAGGAAATGGCCACCAACTACGGCCGCCAGGACTACGTAACCCGCGCTGTGGAAGAGTACAAACTGGCCATGGACGCCGATCCCGGCTCGTCCCAGTTGGCCTCCGGGCTGGCCGGATTGTACTTTCGCTCCGGGCGCATCCGAGAGGCCATCGAGACCGCCCAGGAGCTGATTAAAAAGGACGACAACAACCTCGAAGCCCACAAGGTGCTCGGCAGGATTTACCTCCGCTCGCTCGGGCAGGATCAGAACGCCGCAACACCCACTCCGCCCAATGCCCAGATGGTCGATCTGGCGATTGCCGAGTACAGGAAGATTGTTTCCCTCGAACCCGACAGCGTCGAGAACCATCTCCTGCTGGGTCAGCTCTACACCGTCAAACATGACACTCCCGATGCCGAGGCCGAGTTCAAAAAGGCCCAGTCCATCGAGCCGGCATCGGAGGACGTGGTCATGAATCTGGCGCGACTCTATGCGGAGAGCGGCGACCTCCAGCGTTCGGCAGACATCCTCGCGGCGGTTCCGGTCGCCGAGCGCAGCCCGCGCATGGAGTTTGCCCTCGGCGCCGCCTACGAGCAGTTGAAACAGCCGAAGAACGCCATTGCAGCCTACCAGCGCGCCGAGGACATGGACCCGCAGAACGTGGACGCCACCCGCGCCCTGGCCCAGGCGCTGCTCGCCGACAATCAGTTGGACGCCGCGCTCAAGCAGTATCAGACACTCGAAAAAGCCGACCCCGAGGACGCCAACACCCTGGATCGAATCTCGGAGATCGAGCGCCGCCAGGGCAAGTACACTGAGGCACTCGATACCATTCGCAAGGCGCGGGCCAAGGACCCGACATCCCTCGAAGCCGGTTACAACGAAGGCCTGCTGCTCGACGTGCTGGGCCGCTACGACGAGGCCGTTGCTGTCTACAAGCAGTTGGCCGACCAGACCAGCCACGCCAACGGAGCCTACACCACGGAGGAAAAGGCCAATCGCAGCGTCTTTCTCGAGCGACTCGCCGCCGTCTATCACGAAGAGAACAAGACCGGCGACGCCATTGCAACCTACCAGAAGATGATCGAGTTGGGCGGCGAATATGCCAAGCGCGGCTACCAGGGAGAAGTGGACACCTATCGCGACGCCAAGATGTTCGATCAGGCCACGGCGGTCTGTCGCGAGGCGGTTGCGGCAAATCCCAATGATCGGGATTTGAAGCTCCTGCTGGCCTGGGAACTGGCCGATACCGGCAAGCTCGACGAAGGTCTGGCCCTCGCCAACAGCCAGTTGAAGGGCACCAGCGCGGATCGCGACATCTACCTGCAAATCTCCCAGATCCAGGCCCGGCTACACCACTGGAAGGACGCCGAAGCTGCACTCGAGAAAGCCGCTCCCTTTGCCACCTCGAAGGAAGACAAGGCCAATCTCATCTTCCAGAAGGGTTCTCTCGCCGAGCAGGAAAAACATTACGACCAGGCCGAGCAGTACTTCCATCAGGTGCTCGACATTGACCCCAACAACGCGATTGCCCTGAACAATCTCGGCTACATGCTGGCCGACAAGACCGCCCGCTACACCGACGCGCTCAAGTACATCCGCAAGGCCGTCGAGCTTGAGCCGATGAACGGCGCGTATCTCGATTCGCTCGGCTGGGTCTACTTCAAGCTGGGCGACTATGAGCCAGCCGAAGACAATCTGCGCAAGGCCGTCGAGCGCACCTCGACCGACCCCACGGTTCACGACCACCTCGGCGACCTCTACGAAAAGACCGGGCGAATTCGGCTGGCTGCGGCCCAGTGGGAAATTTCCATCCAGGAGTTTGCCAAATCCGCCCCCGCCGATGTCGATCCTCTCGAAGTAGCCAAAGTGCAGAAGAAGCTCGAAGGCGCGCGCACCCGCCTCGCCAGGCAGGACAGCATGATCGGCGGCGCTGACAAGCAGCAGTAACCCGAAAGCATTTTCCGGAAAGGTGTAGACCGGAACCACTCTGCGGATTGGATTTTTCCTCAGGAAAAATCCACCCTCACGAACTTCGGAAAGTTTACTGTATTCCGGAAAATGCCTTCATCGGAGCAACGAATTCATCCCACGAAAAACCCTCCCCAATTTCGCGGTCTTCGGCGAACCGGGAAGGGTTTTCGTTTGCCGGAAGCCTACTGGTGCGCTGCAGCGGCTTTGGCGTACATTTCGGCGTTCACCTTGTCCACCAGCGCGGCGCCCGTGTCAATGAACACCGGATACTCCGAGAACGCATCCACGCTGTAATCGAGAGCAAACTCTTTCGGCTTGTTGTGGAAGATTTCGTCCAGCTCTTTGAGGCCAACGAAGGCCATAGTGTACGGTTTCTGCGCGATGGTCGCTTCGATCGTCCCGTCCTGAATCTCGCTCAGCGTATCCGGCTGCACGTCCATGGCGATCACCACGCGGTCGGTGGCCTTCTGGCGGCGGACAGCGTCGGCCACCACCTTGCCCGACGAGGCTTCCAGGCAGATAAAGGCCGAGACTTTTGCCACCCCGGTCTGGGCCAGATACTGCATCGTGTTGTCAAACGCGTTGCGCGAGTCGCCCTTGATATTCACAACATCGAGAATTTTGATCTCCGGATGCTGCTCGAAGACGTCCTTGTACCCCTTCAGCCGCTCGTCCATATTCGGCTGGCCGGGAATGGTGAAGAAGACCACATTGCCGCGTCCGCCCAGGCGCTCAACCACCCGCTCCGCACCCAGGCGACCGGCGGCCAGATTGTTCGTCCCGATAAAGAACAGGCGATGGCTGCTCGGCGCGTCCGAGTCCATGGTAATCACGGGGATTCCGGCCGCCATGGCGTTGTCGATTGCCGGTTTGAGCATCGCCTCATCGGCCACCGAGATCAGGATGCCGGCGGGTTTGGCGGCGATGGCGCGGTTCAGCTCCTGCAACTCGGCCTGCGGGTCGTAATTGTCCGGGCCAACCACACGACCCGTCACGTGATAGCGTGCCGCTGCCTGGTTGAACCCGGCCGTAGCCGTCTTCCAGTAGGTCAGCGAAAGATTGGCAGAGACCAGGTAATAGACCTCTGAGGTTGCGTGGCGGCTGCAACTGGAGACCAGCAGCAGTGCGGGGGTGACGGCGAGGGTGATCAGGGTGCGGACGATTCGGATGGATGGCATGGCATTTTCCTCCGTTCAACGGCTTACTGCGGCATTGCAAAACAGGCATGTGACCAGCAGCAGCAAGGCGAGACCCGACAGTCACAGCACAATCGCCGGCTCACTGCTCAAGAACGATGAAGCATACTCCGGGGAAAATGAAATGTCCAATCTTTGTTTGCGATCTGTTTTACCATCCAGCCTGACCATGATAGAAACAGGGCGGAGGGTTTACCCTCGAAGCTATCGACAAAATCGATTGAACCCTTGAGGTCGAGGACCATTGCGAACGATGACTGATCCATCCCCGACAGAGGGAAATTCGCCGACCTTGATGCTTCCCTCTGCGGCAGCGGTGGAGGACGGCGGCGCGCTCGTGTGCCGCGAATCCCCCGAGCCGGACCATGCCTATCGGTCGCCCTTTGCCAGGGATTGCGGGCGCATCCTGCATGCGCGGGCTTTCCGCCGCCTGGCGGGCAAGACTCAGGTGTTTACCCGCAGCCAGACTGAGAGCGACCACTCGCGTAGCCGCCTGACGCATACCCTCGAAGTGGCTCAGATCGCCCGCACCATCGCCGAGACTCTGGGGCTGAATATTCGACTCGCCGAAGCCCTCGCGCTGGTCCACGACATTGGCCACCCTCCCTTCGGTCACGCCGGGGAAAAAGCGCTCGACCGCGCCTTGCAGGCGCATGGATTGCGCTTCGACCATAACCTGCACGCGCTGCGCATTGTCACCGGCTTCGAGCAGCGCTGTCCCGCGTTTCCCGGCCTCAATCTCACGCTTGCGGTGCGCGAAGGCATCGTCAAACACTCCCGCGATTACCGCGCCCAGGAGCATCCCGAGCTGAGCGCCTATTTGCTCGATCAGTTTCCCCCGATCGAGGCGCAACTGATCGATCTGGCCGACGAAATCGCCTATCTGACCGCAGATACCGAGGATGGCCTCGAGGCCGGAATTCTGGACCTCGACGCGGTGCGCGACGGGGTGCCGCTCTTTGCCCGCCACTATGCCCAAACGGCGCGCGAATTCCCTGCCGCGCCCACACGGCTGCTGCGCAACGAGGCCCTGAAGGCGATGTTGAACGCGATGGTCACCGACCTGATCGAAGAGATTCGCCGTCAGGCGCGCGAGCTTGGGATTGACTCGCTCGAAGCTGTGCGGCGCGCCCCGCGCCGGATCGCGCTGCTCAGCGCGGGCCTCGACGCCGAGCGCGAGGTTGCCCGACGATTTCTCTATGCCAATCTCTACCAGTCAGAGATGCTGGAAGCCGAGCACCGCCGAGCCTCTGAAATTGTCCAGAGCCTCTTCGATGCCTGGGTCAGCGACCCCGAACTGCTGCCCGACGATCACCGACTGCGGGTCCAAAGCGAAGGCGCTCCGCGGGCCGTCGCCGACTACATCGCCGGGATGACGGACAGCTATATCGAGTCGGCCTGGCAATCCTGGAGCCAGCATCAGACAGGCGAAAGCAGATAGGTGGACAGCGAGCGAGCGGCGTCAGGAACGCAATCAGTCTCCGGCAACCTGTTCCAGTTCCTCGCCTATCCGGTGCAGCTTCATGAAGCGCCACTGCAGCCGGTCAAAGAAAAGATAAACCACTGGCGTGGTGAAGAGCGTAAGCATCTGGGAGACGATAAGCCCGCCGACAATGGTGATCCCGAGTGGCCGACGCAGCTCCGAGCCGACGCCCAGGCCAATCACCAGCGGCAAACCGCCGAAAAGCGCGGCCATGGTCGTCATCATGATCGGACGGAAGCGCAGCAGACACGCCTGGTAGATGGCCTCGACCGGCGGCAGCCCCTGTTCCCGCTCCGCCTGGAGCGCGAAGTCGATCATCATGATGGCGTTCTTCTTCACGATCCCGATCAGCAGCAGAATGCCGATCAGCGCGATGATGCTCAGGTCCGTGCGCGTCAGCAGCAGCGCCAGAATCGCTCCCACGCCCGCTGACGGCAGGGTCGAGAGAATGGTCAGCGGATGGATCAGGCTTTCGTAGAGGATGCCCAGCACGATATAGACGGCGACAATCGCGGCCAGGATCAGCCATGGCTCCGACCGCAGCGACTCCTGAAACGCCTGCGCCGTTCCCTGAAACGTGCCGTGGATATTCGACGGCATCCCGAGCTGGTGTTGCGCCTTTTCGACCGCCGTGACGGCCTGCCCCAGGGCGACGTTGGGTGCCAGATTGAAGGTTTCCGTGACCGCCGGATACTGGCCCTGATGGTTCACCTGGAGCGAGGTGCGGGTCGGTGCAAAATGCGCAATCGTCGAAAGCGGAACGATCGCTCCCGTGGTGCTCTTGACGAAAATCCCGTTCAGAGAATCCGGGTTTGTGGAAAACTCCGGCGCCACCTCCATCACCACAAAGTACTGGTTCAGCGCCGTGTACATCGTGGAAACCTCGCGCTGGCCAAAGGCGTCGTAGAGCACCTGATCGATGGTCGTCGTAGTGATGCCGAGCCGGGACGCGGTGTCGCGATTGATCACCAGCGTCTCTTCCAGGCCCTGATCCTGCTGATCGGTCGAGACATCGCGCAGCTCCGGCAACGTGCGCATCTTCGCCATCAGCAGAGGAGCCCAGTGGTTCAGCTCCTCGAGATTTTCGTCCACCAGCGTGTACTGGTATTGCGCGTCGCTGCCTCGACCACCGGTCTGAAACTCCTGCTGCACCTGAAGGAACAGAACCGCGCCGGGAACGCTGGTCAGTTTCTTGCGCAGGCGGTTGACCACATCGTCCGCTGAGACCTTGCGGATATTCAGCGGCTTCAGCGAGATGAACATCCGTCCCACGTTGTTGCTGCCGCCGCCGGGGCCGGCTCCACCGGCAAAGGCGATGACGGTATCCACGGCGGGATCGTCGAGGACCATCTGGGCGAGTTTGGTCTGCTTGGTCTTCATCGCGTCAAAGCTGATGTCCTGCGCGGCGCGCGCCGAGCCATTGAGTCGGCCCGTATCCTGCTCCGGGAAAAACCCCTTCGGCACAATGATGAAGAGATACACGTTCAGCAGGAACGTCGCAATGGTGACCCCCAGCATCAGCGCCTGGTGGCGCAGCACCCAGCGCAGGCCGGCGGCGTACTCGTCCGCCATCCAGCGGAAGACGCGCTCGCTGGCTTTGTAGACCCGCCCGTGCGTCGTCGCGTCGTGGCTCTTGAGGAAGCGCGCGCACATCATCGGCGTCGTCGTAAGCGAGACCAGCAGGGAGACGGCAATGGCCACGCTGAGCGTGACGGCGAACTCGCGAAAGAGAATCCCCACCACGCCACCCATCAGCAGCAGCGGCAGAAAGACCGCAATCAACGAGGTGCTCATCGAGAGCACAGTGAAGCCGATCTCCCGCGATCCCACCATTGCCGCATCGAACGGGCTCATCCCCTTTTCGAGATAGCGGGCGATGTTTTCGATCACCACAATCGCGTCATCGACCACAAAGCCGGTCGAGATGGTGAGCGCCATCAGCGAAAGATTGTCCAGCGTGTAACCCAGCATGTACATGACGCCAAAGGTGCCCACCAGCGAAAGCGGTACGGCGATGGACGGAATGATGGTGGCCCAGACCTCGCGTAGAAACAGAAACACCACCAGCACGACCAGCAGAACACTGATCGCCAGCGTCTTTTCCACATCCCTGACGCTGGCCCGGATGGTCGTGGTGCGATCCACGCCGACACTGAGCTGGACGGTAGGCGGAATCTCGGCCTGAAGCTGGGGCATCACCGCGAGGACATTATCCACCGACTGGATCACGTTCGCCCCCGGAACCTTGAAGACAACCAGAACCACGGCAGGGCGCAGCACCGCGGTGGTGCCGGTATTGGTGCCGGCGAGGCCAGCGGCGTGAAGATCGGAGACCGCGTTGATCACCTGCCCGAGATCGGCGATGCGCACCGGCGCGCCCGTCGCCTGGTTGTAGCCAACCACCAGGGGCGCATAGTCGCTGGCCTTGAATATCTGGTCGTTATCGGTAATCAGCCAGCGATTCTGGCTATCGTGCAGGCCGCCTTTCGGCTGGTTCGAGTTGGCGTTCGCGAGCGCCGTGCGAATGTCCTCGAGGCCCACGCCATAGGCGCTCAACTGCATCGGGTTCAGCTCGACCCGTACCGCCGGGCTGGAGCTGCCACCAACGAACACCTGCCCAATGCCATCGATCTGCGAAATCTTCTGCGCCAGAATCGAGTCCGCCAGGTCATACATCTGGGGCAGGGTGACTACGTCCGAGGTAAGCCGCAGGATCAGGATCGGCGCGTCGGCAGGATTGGCCTTGCGATAGTTCGGATTCTGCGGCAGGTAGGCGGGCAACTGGCTGCGCGCCGCGTTGATCGAGGCCTGCACGTCCCGCGCGGCGGCGTTGATGTCCCGGCTGATGTCGAACTGGAGGGTCACTGACGTGGACCCGAGCGAGCTGGAAGAGGTCATCTGGGTGACCCCGGCGATCCGTCCAAACTGCTTTTCGAGCGGCGCAGCCACGTTCGACGCCATCGTCTCCGGACTCCCGCCGGGCAGGCCCGCGCTCACCGAAATCGTCGGCAGATCGACCTCCGGCAAGGACGCCACCGGCAGCAGCGAGTACGCGACTGAGCCGGCAAGCAACAGCGCCAGGCTGAGCAGCGTGGTGGCCACCGGGCGTCGAATGAATGGCGCGGAAAGATGCACAGTATCCTCTTCGGCTCAGTCGGCGGAGATCGCCTGAAGCTGGGGCGGTTGAGCGCTCGTCGCGCCGGTCGCTTTCTTGCGGTCGCGCCAGTGAGCCAGGCGATCAAAGTAGATGTAGACCACCGGCGTGGTGTAGAGCGTCAGCAACTGCGATACCAGCAGGCCGCCGACGATGGTGATGCCCAGTGGACGACGCAGCTCTGACCCCACCCCCGAGCCAAAGGCCAGCGGAACACCGCCCAGCAGCGCCGCCATGGTGGTCATCATGATGGGCCGGAAGCGAAGCAGGCAGGCCTGGAAGATGGCCTCCGTGGCGGACTTGCCCTCGGTCCGCTCGGCAGCAAGGGCAAAGTCGATCATCATGATCGCGTTTTTCTTCACGATGCCAATCAGCAGGATCACCCCTATGAGCGCAATCACGCTGAAGTCGGTATGGGTGATCAGCAGAGCCAGAATCGCGCCCACGCCGGCCGACGGCAGTGTCGAGATGATGGTGATCGGGTGAATGTAGCTTTCGTACAGGACGCCCAGCACGATATACACGGTGATGAGCGCGGCCAGAATCAGGATCGGCTCATTGGCCAGCGAAGCGCGAAAGGCGGCTGCCGTGCCCTGAAACTCGCCGCTGATGCTGGCCGGAAGACCGATCTCGCGCTCCACGCGTTCCGTTGCCGCCACCGCATCGCCCAGCGACTTGCCCGGAGCCACGTTGAAGCTGATGACTGTTGCCGGAAACTGCCCCTGGTGGCCGATGGCAAGCTGCGCGCGGGATTGCTGCCAGTGGGCCAGGTTGCTCAGCGGAACCTGCGTCCCGTTGGTCGATTTCACGTAGAGACTGGCCAGAACCGCCGGATCGGTCTGGAAGTTCGGACCCACCTCCAGCACCACGTGGTACTGGTTCAACTGGGTAAAGATGATCGACACCTGGCGCTGCCCGAAGGCATCGTACAGCGTGTTGTCAATATCGGCGACCGCCACGCCAAGCCGCGAAGCCGTGTCGCGATCGATCACCAGTTGGGCGCCGAGGCCCTGATCCTGAAGATCGCTGGCCACGTCGCGCAGCTCCGGCTGCTGACCGAGCGCGGCCACCATCTTGTGGGTATAGGTGGCCAGCTCGTCGGGGTTCGGGTCTTCGAGCGAATACTGGAACTCCGTCCGGCTCACACGATCCTCTACCGTCAGGTCCTGCGAAGGCTGAAGGTACAGCCGAATGCCCCTCACCTGATCGACCGCCGGCTGGAGGCGCGCAATCACCTGCGAAGCGGAGAGTTTGCGCTGGTCCAGCGGCTTGA